>JAOZLR010000027.1:2466-16719 GCA_029934735.1 Bacteroidales bacterium | reverse complement strand
GTTGCCTGCCAAACCGAAAATAATGTTCCACATGGATATTGCCGTGACTGGATTGTTGAAAATGTCGCGGGAACCTATCCAAATGTTGAAATTGAGTTAAGATCAGAAAGGTGCAACCACTGCGACAATTCACCTTGTGTGAGATGCTGCCCAACAGGTGCCAGTCATATTGTTGAAGGTGGTATTGTGCTGGTTACTCCGGAAGAGTGTATCGGATGTGGTGCCTGTATTCAATCATGCCCATATGATGCACGTTATTCCCATCCCGAAGGATATGTTGATAAATGTACATTTTGTAAGCACCGTGTTGACAACGGTCAGTTACCGGCTTGTGTTGAGGTTTGCCCAACAAAATGTCTCTATTTTGGTGACCTTGACGATCCGAACTCAGATGTATCAAAAGCACTTCAACACAGAAAGTGGAAAGTTCTGGCACCTGAAGCAGGGACAAAACCACAACTATATTTTCTTACATAATTTTAAATAAACGATAATAAGAAAATGAAAGAAGAATTATTTGTCAGCGGACGCGATATTCCAAATATCGACCCCTATTTAAATATATGGCATTGGCAGATTCCACTATACCTCTATCTTGGTGGTCTGGCAGCCGGTATTTTATTCTTTGCCGGATATTTTACAATAATGCGGAAAGAGAAAGATATGGAAGCCACCGTAAAGTGGGCTCCTTTCCTTGTTCCTTTTGCTCTGGTTCTTGGCCTGTTTGCACTTTTCCTCGACCTGAAGCATAAGTTGTATTTCTGGCAATTATACACCACGGTCAGGTTTACTTCCCCAATGTCGTGGGGAGCCTGGACTCTAATGCTGATAACCCCGATATCATTTATCTGGGTTGCTACTTATATGAAGGAGCTATTTCCCAAGTGGGACTGGAAATTTGAATTTTTGAATAAGGCTGAAGCATATGCAATAAAAAACCGCAAAGGTCTTGCCTGGATAATGATGATACTTGCGGTTATCCTTGGTGTTTACACCGGAATATTGCTTTCTGCATTTAATGCACGACCATTATGGAACACTTCCATTCTGGGGCCGCTGTTCCTTGTTTCCGGCTTATCAACCGGGCTTGCTGCCAGTATGTGGATGTCGAAAAGTAAATATGAAAGAAAGGTGCTTAGCCGTTTAGACCTTATTATGATTGGGGTTGAGCTATTTCTGATCATTCACCTTTTTATGGGTTTTCTTTCAGCTTCTGAAGTACAGATTGAAGCCGCAGCCCTATTCCTTGGTGGTGAATTTACAGTGGTTTTTTGGGTATTTGTAATTATTTTGGGTCTTATCTTTCCTGCAGTTCTCGAAACTCTGGAGCTCAGAGGATTTCATATTCCCGTTTGGATTCCAGCCCTCCTCATATTAATCGGAGGCCTTGTTTTCAGGTTTGTTATGGTGGAAGCCGGACAGATAACCCGATTTTTATATTGATAAAAATAAATTGAATAACAATGAAAAATAACTCAAATATTACAAAAGGGCCAAGATATATAAACCCATACTTTGGGGGCGTATTACTGGGCCTTTTACTTTTGGCAACATTTTACATTGCAGGCAGGGGATTGAGTGCCAGCGGCGCAGCAAAACTTTCTGTTGTGACAGTAGTTGACAAAATAGCTCCGGCACATGCCGAAGGAAATGCTTACTACGACAAATTCATTCCTACTGACGGCTCATCACCATTATTTAACTGGCTGATATTTGGCGCTATCGGAACTTTCTTCGGAGGAATGCTTTCGGGAGGAATATATGGGAGATTAAAAAAGTTAAGAATTGAACACTCACCAAATATAACAGGCAAAACCAGAATGATTGCTGCTGTTGTGGGAGGAATGTTGTTTGGAATAGGAAGCCAGTTTGGCCGTGGATGCTCGAGTGGTGCAGCTCTTAGCGGAACCGCTGCCTTGTCCTTCGGTGGATTACTTGTTATGGCATTTATGTTTGGAATCGGATATGTATTTGCATATTTCTTTAGAAAATTATGGATTTAATAAAAAACAGATAATATGGGACCTTTAATTCCACAAGGCATTATAACAGGGCAATGGGATTTTGTAATTGCTCTTTTGATAGGCACAGCTTTCGGATTTATACTAGAATCTTCGGGCTTCTCCTCTTCGAGAAATATAGCAGGGGTATTTTACGGCTATAATTTTGTCGTACTACGCGTATTTTTTACAGCAATGATTGTTGCTATGGTAGGACTCTTATATTTTAACTATCTGGGTTGGATAGAAATGGATATGGTTTTTGTATTACCAACCTATCTAGCGCCAATGATATTAGGAGGGTTCATTATGGGGCTTGGATTTGTAATAGGAGGGTTTTGCCCGGGCACAAGCTATACAGCCTGTGCCATAGGGAAGCTCGACGGATTCGCTTTTTTGGGAGGATTTATTATTGGAGTCTTCATTTTTGCAGAAGCATTCCCTCTTTTCGAAAACTTCTATTATTCAGGATATATGGGAAATATTACAATTGGAGAAGTATTCAGTATTTCAAATGAATTGGTTACTTTTATTTTTGTAATTGTGGCAATTGTGGCCTTTTATGTAACCTGGCTCATTGAGAAGAAAGTTAGAAAAAACAGAACTGAATCTAAATTTGAATAACCATGAATAAGAACTATTTATTTCTTGCTATCCTAATGATCATACTAGCCGGTGGCTTGCTAATCCTGCCGGAAAGAACAAATTATACCCAGATTAATCCTGAGGATCTGTTATGGGATATTATTCAACCCAGTCGTTATGTTACTACCGATCAGGTTGCAAAAATGCTTATTGAGCAGGACCCGACTCTTGAATTGATCGATGTCAGGTGTGCAAAAGAGTATAACAAGTTCGCACTACCAAATGCAATCAACATCCCTTTAGACAGCATCCTGTCACCAAATTACTCAGATTATCTCGGTATTGAGGATATGAATGCTGTTTTTTACTGTAATGATGATATCCTTGCTGACCAGGCCTGGGTTATTGCAAAAAGGATGGATATTTCAAGAATCTATATTATGAAAGGCGGGCTTAATTGTTGGATAAAAACAATCATACAGCCTACACCTCCTCCTGAAACAGCTTCAGGAGATGAGTTCGATCAGTACGATTTCAGAAAAGGAGCAAGCATGTATTTCACTGGCGCATCCATTTCAGCACCTAAATCTGATTCTAAATCTCAGGTAACTATCAAACGGAAGAAAAAAACAACAGCAACCGCTGGTGGTTGTTAATTGTAAATATCAATAAAAAAAGAATATTATGCCAAATAAACATGTACACGAGTTAAATCCTAAGCGCACGGTAATTACAATGGTTCTTTTTGTTGTTATTATCGTCATTGGATTGGTGACCTTAAAATCACCCCGTTTAACATATACATTAACACCACGGCAAACTCTCAATTTAGTTAGTAGTAATGGTGGCAGTGTTTATCCTTATCAGCTTGATGCAGTATTAAAGGGAACCATTGATACAGTAATACTTATTGATATTCGTAATAAATTTGAATATAGCAAGGGACATATTGATGGTGCCGAGAACATTTCAGCTTATGATTTAACAAATAAAGAAAATATTAAACGTCTTAAAGAGCTCAAGAAAGAAGGAATGGCCGTTATCCTTTATGGCAATAATCAGCTTGAAGCAAATGGCCCCTGGATGGTTTTCAGACAACTGGGTTTTGATAATGTTAAACTTTTACTGGGTGGGTATCAATATTATACCTTACATAAAAATGATCTTGCCAAAACAAAAGATGACAAAAGCTATATTCTTATGCAACCGGATTACAATTACCCGGAAGTGGCAAAAGCAACTGCCTCCCCTGGTAGTGATGTAAAAAAAGAGACCAAAAAAGCTCCTGTTATAAAACGCAAAAAGAAAACCAAGGCAACAGCAGGAGGTTGTTAGAATAATACACTTTAAAAAATATTTGGAAACCATGTATCTGAGATGCATGGTTTTTTCATTTCTACGAAAACGGATATTCTTATCTGAAATCAATAATTGCTGTATTTCTTTATACGACTGGCAATCAACTACTTATTAACATCCATTTGTTAATAAATACACACCACATTTTTCATAGTATATAGACACACCTCGTAACTACCTGATTTTCTTTTACTTGTATTTTTTGGTACAAACATTGAATTTACACATTTCCTCAAATAGGGTTATGCTTATTAAAAATATGGGAATAACAAATAAAATAAGAAGAAAAGCAGAAAGACTTAAGAAAGTTTCAGGCATTTATGCCTTTATCTGTCTTTTTCTGGCCCTTTCCTTTTCTGTGAGCACAAATGCTCAATACAGCAAAAGGTTGAAGCCGAAAAAATTTGAATGGACAAAGAACTGGGGAGTCAATCTTAATATGGGCGCAACCTCATTCTTTGGAGACGTTAGTTTATATGATGATGATTATGCTGATAAACTGAAAAAAGAGAGTTCGGTAGGCTATGGTATAATCATATCCAGGAGAATTAATCCACTTTTCAATCTGGAGCTACAGTTTTTAAAAGGCAAACTCAAAGGAAAAAACTCCAAATCACATTTTGAAGCAGATGTTTTGGAATATACCTTTAATACAACCTTAAATATTGTAAACCTATTGCTACCTGATAATGAAGGTCGCTTTTTTCTGTATGCAAAAATGGGGCTTGGTCAGTTCAGATTTTCATCAAGACTAACATACAAAGATCCCGAGAAAGAAGACAGAATTGTTGATACAGGTGTTCCTGAGTTTGTATTCCTCCTGGGGACGGGTGCATACTATTCATTAAGTCCATCATTTAGTTTTAATGCTGAAGTCAATGGGCGAATGACAAATAACGATCAGATAGATGGAACTAAAAATAAAAAGGATAAAGACTATTACTCTTATATCTCAATAGGTATTACATACAATATTAATAATGCAAAACAGCATTACAGAAAAATAAAGAAAACACCTTTAATCAGGAAATATTAAATATAAACGAAATTATTGAATAACAATTAAAACTATATATCGTGAAAAAGCAAATCAAATATTTAATCCTTGCCACTCTGTTTGTTTCATTAGTTCTTCCTGAAACAGCCAGTAGTCAGAGGTGGGGCGGACGCTGGAAACCCGGATTTTGGGATAAATGGTCGGTGAATGTTAATGGTGGCTTAACTTCATTCTTTGGAGATTTAAGTCTTTACGATACTGACATTGCTGACAAACTATCAAAAGAAAGTGGGCCAGCTTTTGGTTTAGTACTGTCAAAACACATTAATGATAAGTTTGCCATTTCCGGGCAGTTGCTATATGGTACGCTTAAAGGCCAGAATTCAACAACTGTATTTAATGCAAATGTTCTTGAATTAAATCTCCAGGGAAGAGTCTATTTCATAAATCTTTTCTCCCCTGACAACTTATCAAACTTTGATGTGTATGGATATCTTGGCGCAGGCCAGTTTACATTCAAAAGTGAACAATACAAAATAGAAGATCCGTCAGATATATCAATCGAAGATACAGGCACCCCCGAGTTTGTTTACTTCTTTGGTTTCGGATTTGAATACCAATTTACTGAAAAGTTTGGAATGACTTTAGATATGGGAATGCGTCAGGCACAGAACGACAAACTTGATGATATGGTTAAAAACAAAAACTATGACTATTACAGTTACCTGAGCATTGGTTTTACATACTACATTGAAAGCTTTAAAAAGTCCTCAAGAAAAGGGGGAAGATCTTCCAGTAGAAGTCGTGGAAGAGCACCAATGAGAAGGAGATAAATCTAAAAACTATACCTGAGCCCTGTAAACCAGCTAATAGAGTATGGATGATAATCAAAATCACCATCTTTATTAATCGGGCTTAAAGCATATTTGAAAGTAGGTTCAAAATTAACAGACAATTTTTTTAGAAAACTGTATTCCAATCCCAAAGAGAGCGAACTGTTAAAGAAAACAGAATTAATATTATCAGAATTCTCAACATCATACTTTTGAGCATCAACCTCCAGGTAAGCACTATTATTAGTCACAAAAGCAGGGCTGACACCTCCCATTACATTTATAGAAAATTTCTTATCCAGAACCTTATAACGAAGCATTAATGGTACTTCAAAAATATCAAAACCCTCAACAACTTTAACATTTAACTGATCAATTAAATCAACAGTATCCTTGGCATCAATAATCTCTCTGATATCTGAAGGTACATTCTCTATAGCAAAATTTATAACACCCAATGATGTTTCAATGGAATACAGTAAAAATTTCCCATCATCCTCTACAAAACTAAGTGCATCATTATTGATCTGTCCGATTTGGGAGTAATACATCCCCGTCTGGAAACTAACCCTTTTACTTACGCTGTAATTCACATCTACACCTGCTGCAATTGAAGTCATTGGGTCTTCACTATTATTATATGACTGTTCATTTGCTATCGAACCACTTGAATATGTTGTACTAATGTCACGATAGGAATTTATAGGAGCAACCTGCGCCCCAACAGTCCATCTAAGCACATTTGATTTAACAATATTATCTTCAAAACCATATTCCTGCAACGGTGCAGTTTCAATATTATAATAAGTAAGTGTTTCTGTATTTTCTTTCGGATAAGAGTTAGCCAGCATCTCTGATAATGCCTCCTTTTCAACAGCAATAGAAGTAATTTCCTTCATTTCAAGTTTATGAATTTCGGTTTTTTCAATTTCTATGGAAGATGAATTATCAGCAAGTAAGACAACATTGTCATTTTCAACAACAGAACTGTTTTCGGATGAGGCGAAATTTACTGATTCTTCCCCGGCAATACTTGCAGCATTATTTTCAAAAACATTATCCGGCTCCTGTTCTTTAATAAATATTTCTTTAGTACCATCAGCTTTAACATCAGAAATCTCTGTTGTGGAAGGCAGTATTACAGGTTGTTCTATATTGTCGTTTTTAGATATTTGACTATAAGAACCGGTATCAAGATTATAAACACCATAAAAATAACCGGCTCCGAATGCAAAAAGAATAATTATTGAAGCTGCAAGCAATCTGAGATAAAAGAAAGTCTTTTGTTTGCCCGCTTTCTCAAGGCCGGCATCAAGCCTGTCCCAGGAATAAATCGGTGGGCTTTCTTTATACCCCTTCAGTCCTTGTTCAAAAAGCCTGTCAATATTTTTCTTATCTCTGTTCATTTATTTTTTGTACCGGTACTGTATAAAAATACTTTTTCACTTTATCCTGCAAAATATATCTCGCTCTTGAAAGATTAGATTTCGAAGTGCCTTCTGAAATTCCCAGCATTTCACCAATTTCTCTATGCGAATATCCTTCAATGGCATACAAATTAAAGACAACGCGATATTTTGGAGATAGTTCCCTAATCAGTCTAATAAGGTCCTGAACCGAAATATCATCAATAACCTCCGAAAAATCTATATCATCAACAAAATCTATATTGTCGTTCAGGGCATACAACTGATGCTGCTTCCGGTACTTTTCCAGCGCTGTATTAATCATTATGCGTCGAATCCAGCCTGCTAAAGAACCTTTATTCCCAAACTGTTTCATATTCTGAAACACCTTCATAAACCCCTCATGCAAAGTATCTTCAGCTTCCGAATAATCCGCAGAATAATACTGGCAAACCCCAAACATTTGTTCCGAAAAAAGATTATACAACTCTTGCTGCGCCTTTCTCTTCCCGGATAAGCATCCCTTTATAATATTATTTAAATCATCTTTTGCCATTGGCTTTACCGATATTACGATACAGTAAAACCACTAAATTATAAAAAATATTGCTTACACGACAAATGATTTATAATATGATGCGAAAATAATCAGAAGGGTTGCGTTTACAAATTAATACAAGTATCAATATTTACACATAAAACGAAGTCAGGCAAAAAAAAAACATATCAAAAGCAACCATTAGTAAAAAAACATCATCTACTTGGAAACATCATTAAAACAAATTAATGATATAACACCTACGAAGACAATGAAAGAATACATGTTGAAAAAGATCCAGCTTCTCAAAATTGACCCCAATGTCATATTATTTTTTCTTGTCATTATGTTTTTCATTTTGCTTTACGCCACTGAAAATATTGTAAAACTAACGTTGCTTCCGCAATAATTGTATTCCAGCTAAATTCTTTTGCAATCTTCCATTTCCTTACATCTTATTAATTTTTCTACTTTTGCTAAATTATTATGCAATTACTTAGAGCCATATCATCACTTTCACTTATTTTGACAGTGATTCTTTTTCTATCCTGTCAAAAGGAAATTATTTTACTTAATCACACAACTATAAATCTACAAACCGAAGCTGAAATCCATAATATATTTTTTATTGATTCTCTTACAGGCTACGCCATTGGTGGGATACAAAACAGATTTGGCTCCATATTTAAAACTGCTGATGCAGGAAACACCTGGCAGGAAATATTTCAGTCGGATACAAATCTGAATGATATTTATTTTTTAACACCTAAGACCGGGTTTGCCTGTGGTGACGATATTTTACTTCTCAAAACATTGGATTCGGGAAGCAGTTGGACAAAAGTTACTTATGGCTGGAATCCACCGGAAGCATATATTTCTCCTTTAAAACATATTGAATTTGTAGATGACACAGTAGGATATCTGACCGGTGGTGCATATTTCGATAGAGGTATTATTTTCAAGACACAAAACAGCGGCTTATGGTGGGAGCCCTATCATTTTGACAATGAGATGTCAGCAAGCCATTTCAGTGACAAGGAAACAGGTATCTTTGGAGGATACGGCCTGATCACCAAAACAACAGATGGAGCACAAACCTTTCAGCCAATTGATATCCGGGGTGATTTTTATACATCCTTCTGCTTCACAACTAAAGAAACAGGATTTGCCTGTGGCTATAACGGTGGTATATTCAAAACAAGTGATAGTGGAAACAGCTGGACAACCATTTATAAACCCAATAATGCAGATCTTTGCAGAATACATTTAAATGATATCGCTTTAGCACAAAATGGTAAAGGGATAGCAGTTGGAAATGAAGGTATAATATTAATTAGCAATGATAACGGCAGTTCCTGGGAAAAAGCGCAACAACTTACTTCTGATAAATTATTTTCAGTTTCTATACAAGTTGATGGTTCTGCTTGGGTTACATCTGAAAATGGAAATATTTATATCCTGGATTTATAGCAACTTTTCATGCATCACCCATACGGACGCCCGTTGGTCGGTTTGGTTTGCTATCATTCTGCTTCAAATTACACTAACATACTGACAATGACCGCCTAAAATCCACATCCCAGACTAACTTCAAAAAAATCAGCCTGCCCGGCATTACCATTGAGAAACAATCCGACAAATGGTTTTAGTTTAGTAGTTTTCACCGGATTCAAAATATAATATTGAGCACCCAGTTTACTTGAAACCAAGCTTTTTGTAAAATTCTTAAAACCAGAAGTGTTTTCGTTCAAGCGTTGTAAGTCTTTATAAAACGGATTATATACATTAAGTCCGAGCTGAAGTAAAAAACCAAATCTACCCATAATCATCTCAACACCTCCGAAAGCTATCAATCTTATAGATTTCTGATGCTGGTTATCAGCATAGAAATTATTTGAGGTAATAAAATCATAATAGCTTGTGTAGTAATTACCCTGCAATCCGAAAATAATATTTGTAATAACACTGAGCCTTTTAGATAAGTATGCAGAGGCTACATAAACAGGATATTTTGGTCCTCCAACCGGTATGGTTGGAGAAGCGAATTCATGTACTCCCATTCCCATTCGGAAAACAAATTTCAATTTCTTATCAAAATGAAGTACACTATCAGGTGAAAAATATTTGTCAGGGCTTCCCCCGGGGAAATACTTTAATCCAAGATTGGCTACCGGAATATTTGCTCCCACATTAGGTATCTGAATATGCCCGTTAGAATAATGCTGTGCACTAACACCAAGAACAATTTCAAATTTCTTTGAAACGCTGTAAATACCATTAAACGAGAGCATTGTAACATTTGTAATATGAGAGCCTATTACAATATTTTCAGGATTATCAATAATATCATAGGGCTTATTAAACCAGGCAAAGCCCATTCCAAGTAAAGCCTCAAGCGAAAACCTGTTTTTACCCACTAGTTTGAATGAAATATTCGGAACAATAGAAATATTACTACCCAGCACATCTTTATTTCCCAATGAACCATATAATAACAGAATGCCCGTTTGAGGAAATTTATAGTAGCTATTCCACCAATTCTTCCCAACAGTTTGCCATGAAAAATTAACACCTGTAAAAAAAGCAGCTCCTCTTTCCGGAAAATCAGGATATATATCCAGAATTTTACCAGCCTGAAATATCGGTTCGACAAAAAATGAATTTTTTATACCAGAGTTATTTACTTGTCCGATGGCGATATTTGACATGCAATTACCGGCAAAAGCCATTAATAACCAGATACTTATTTTTACAGTTCTATGCATTAACAATAATATTAAAAGCAAAATAAAATTTGAATTGTCAAAAATCTGAAATATAATTGAAATATTGATATTTTTCGTAAATTTGAAAACAAAATTTTAAACAAACCTTCGTTAATAATACTATGGAATATACAATTTTAAACTTAGAAGTTGCTGATGGCATAGCATTAGTAAAAATAAGCAGGCCAAAAGCATTAAACGCGCTCAATACCAGGTTCTTTCTGGAGATGGATGCAATGATTGAAAAAATTTCGGCAATGCCCGAAATAAAAATTATGGTGATAACCGGTGATGGAAAAGCATTTGTTGCAGGTGCCGACATAGCCGAGATGGTTGATAAGTCTCCCGGAGAGGGAACAGATTTCTCTAAAATAGGACAAAATACTTTTAGCAGTCTTGAAAAAATGGAGATTCCGGTAATTGCAGCAATAAACGGTTTTGCTCTCGGAGGGGGCCTTGAACTGGCAATGGGCTGCGACATCAGGATTGCAAGTAATAGGGCTAAATTCGGACAACCTGAAGTTAGTCTGGGATTGATTCCCGGATATGCAGGGACACAACGTCTGCCAAGATTGGTTGGTAAAGGAGATGCTCTGCTACTGCTGATGACCGGTGATATGATTGATGCTAACGAAGCTCTGAGGATCGGATTGGTACAAAAAGTTGTTGAACCTGAGCTGTTGATGGAAGATGTGATGAAAATTGCAAAAACAATTGCTTCAAAAGGACCACAGGCTGTTAGAAAAGTAAAAAAAGTTGTTAGCGAAGGACTGCAGACGAATTTTGATTCGGGAAGCAAACTCGAATCAGAGCATTTTGGATCACTATTCGGTAATGGCAGCGAAGGGGAAGAGGGTATGAAAGCGTTTCTTGAAAAGAGAAAACCTGAATGGTAAAAAAATGTTTAAAATGAGGACTTAGACAAGTGAAATAAAAAAAGACTTAAAATTATTAAATAAAAATATTAAAATATGACTTACGACGAAAGACTTCAGAACGTATCGGTATTGGGCGCTGCCGGCAAAATGGGTAGCGGGATTTTGCTTCTCACTGCTGTTGAAATGGCTGACCTGAGCCTGAAACCGGAAAACAAAGGCAGAACATACAGCCTGAATGCAATTGACGTGTCATCTGCCGGTCTTGCCGGCCTGATGAGATACCTGAAAGCACAGGTGATGAAAATTGCAGAGAAAAAAACCGTTTTATTAAGAGAACTTTATAAGGAAAGGAAAGACCTTATAGAAAATGAAGATATCATTAATGAGTATATTTTCGAGGTACTTAATATTGTACGGCCAGGTACAAAGATTGAGGCAACCTATGATTCAAATATTATTTTTGAGGCAATCATTGAAAACAAAGATTTAAAAATCAAGCTTTTTAAACAGATTGACGATAATAATCCAAACAAACCCTGGTTTTTTACCAATACATCTTCGGTACCAATTCACCTGCTTGATGAAGGTGCAAATCTTAACGGACGTGTTCTGGGATTCCATTTTTACAATCCTCCAGCCATACAGCGTCTGGTCGAACTAATCACGACTGGCAATACCAGTACTGAAATGATTGAGTTTGCAAATGCTTATGCGAAAAATCTCAAAAAAATAATCGTACCATCAAATGATAAGGCAGGCTTTATCGGTAACGGGCACTTTATGCGCGACGCACTCCACGGAATAAATGAGGCGGAAAATCTGTCGAAGGATATGCCTTTTGTTGAAGCTTTGTATATGATTAACAAAGTCTCGCAGGATTATCTTGTGCGGCCAATGGGAATTTTCCAGCTGATAGACTACGTAGGAATTGATGTTGTTACATTTATTATGGGAGTTATGAACCCTCATCTGCCCAACGAAGACCTTCATAACGCCCTGTTGGATAATATGATAGAAATGGAAGTTAAAGGTGGCCAGAATTCAAATGGTTCACAAAAAGACGGATTTCTAAAATATGAAAGGGGCAAACCTGTAGCAATTTTCAATCCTGATACAAAAGAATATATTTACATCTCCGGATTTCAGGCAAAATGTGATGAGAAGCTCGGAGCTTTACCCCAATCGTGGAAACCCTGGAAAGTAGTTAACTTTAGCAGAGGGAAAAAGGATGCTATGCTTGAGGCCTATTTCAATGAACTGGCTGAAATGGATACTCTCGGGGCAGAACTGGCAATTAATTATAACGCAGAATCAAACGAAATTGGAGCCTTGCTGGTTTCAAGTGGGGTAGCAAACTCTGCAGATGATGTGAATACTGTTATGCTGACAGGTTTTTATCATGCTTACGGGCCAATAAATGATTATTTAAAATAACATCGTGATATCAGAGATCAAAGCAATTTAAAGAATAAATAAAACAGAATAAAATGAAAAATCTAAGACGTAAAGTATATATGGCAGCCGGGTATAACACTATTTCACTTGGCACAGGCCGCAAGGAGTTTAATCCTAAAAAGCCCCGCCCTGATATTGAACATTACATTAAAGAGGCCGGACAGGGAACATTAAAACAAATCGGCGGAGCCAAAAATATTGATGAGGGAGTTATCGGAAACTTTATGGCAGCCCGTTTCAACAAGCAGGGTCATCTTGCAGGATTCATCCCCATGATAGACGAAGGACTGCAATATAAACCTTCGACAAGAGTTGAAGGAGCCTGTGCTTCCGGAGCTCTTGCTCTCACCACCGGAATAAAATCAATACTTGCCGAAACGGCAGATGTGGTTCTTGCTGTTGGTGTGGAGGTTCAGAACACAATGAAGGCTATTTATGGTGCTGATGTGCTTGCCGGTGCAGGCTGGTTCAAAAACCGTAAAAATGGCCATGCCTTTTTCTTCCCCGGTCAATTCAGTGATAGGGCTAAAGCATACTACGAAAAATACGGTATGGAATATGCCCGTAGCGGAATGAAACAATGGTTTGTAAATGCAATTGAAAACGCCCGCCTCTGTCCAACTGCTCAGGAATATGAGAACAAGGTTGGAGATCTTGGTGCTTTGTACGATAAAATGAGACCAAATGGTAAAGCGTTTGTTGACAGCCTTAATGTCCTTGACTGCTCAAAAGTTTCGGATGCTGCTTCTGGAATTGTAATTACATCGGAAGAAGGCCTTGAAAGATGTGGTATTCCAAAAGACCAGGCTGTAGAAGTTATCAGTATTGCCCAGGTTGAAAGGAATATTACTAATGACCCGCCTGACAAAACAGAACTTACAGCCATAAAAAAAGCAGCAAAACAGGCTATTGAAAATGCTGGTATTTCAATTAATGATCTTGCTACTGCTGAAGTGCATGACTGTTTTTCTATTGCCGGAGTGCTGACAACGGAGGCGTTGGGTTTTGCAGACCCAGGAAAAGGAGCACAATTTGTAGCTGATGGAAACACAGCCCGTGATGGAAAAATTCCTATGAATACAACAGGTGGCTTAATAGGTTGGGGACACCCCACCGGAGGCACAGGCGTTCATCAGGCTGTTACTATCTGGGAACAACTTACAGGTATTGCGGGTGATGCCCAGATAGAAATTTCAAAAGAGCGTCCTTACGGAATGACAATTAATATGGGTGGTGATGACGTTACCGTTGTTGCTATTATCTACAAAAGGGCTGATTGGTAATAAACTTTGACAAACGCCAGAATGTGACAAGCGTGGATGCTTGTCGCACTCTGGCTCTTGTATATTCATCGGATGACTCTTGTAGCAAAGGTTTGACAAATATCTATGTCTTCACGATAATTAGATATAGAAGTCATCCGATGAATCAAATCCG
>JAOZLR010000027.1:0-2366 GCA_029934735.1 Bacteroidales bacterium | reverse complement strand
ATATCTATGTCTTCACGATAATTAGATATAGAAGTCATCCGATGAATCAAATCCGCAGGAGTCATCCGATGAATCAAATCCGGTGAATGCCCGAGCTACTTTGTAACAACCCGACCAAGCTCTTTATTTATTATCCGGCCTATTTGTTTCAAATCCTGCTGCTCTTTAAGTAAAATCATTACATCCTCTTCGCTTTCAATCTTTTTTAGCTTTTGTTGATTTTCGAATATTAATTCCTCAATCATCTTGGCTTTAAATGATAACACAGAATTAACTACAGCCTTTTTCAATTGTTGAACCTCGGTTACAACCTCTATTTTTACTATTTTCTGCCAGTTTTCACTAAGCTCATAAGGTGATAGGAGCATATTAACTGACAAAGTTGATATTTCGGTATCTTCATGATTCTTAAAATGGTTCTCATCAGGAATCTCATCTCTGTCAATATATTCAACGTATTCATCAAATATTTTTTGAAAAACCGGATTTTTAAAACTGAGGGAATCTCTTCTTATATCATTTATAATAAACTTTGCTACTTCAACGGGTACTTCTATAGGATGTCCGTTTTCATCCTCATCCTTAAAAGCTATTTCCTGCTGTCCGTAGTTAAGTAATATTCTAACAATGTCCCTCTCCTGGTATTCTGTATCATTAATATCAATTTCAATCTGCTTCTCCGCATGAAACTCCTGAAGATTCTCCTGCTCCATTTCCGGAGGAGAGAACTGACTTTTCTTTTTAAATTTTTCCCGCAACCTCTTATTAAGCTCATTCATAAGAGTTTGTTCGGCCATTTCAAGAAGTGAGGAACACTCTTTCACGTACAACGAACGGGTTATGCCATCCGGAATCAGGGAGATTGTCTGGACTATCTCTTTTATGAGCCCTGCCTTTTTTACAGGATCGTTTTGAGTCTCTTCAAGAAGGACACTTGTTTTAAACCGGATAAAGTCCTTTGCCTGGGAAACAATATAATCTTCAACCTCTGTAGTACGATGAGACCTGGCATAAGAATCGGGGTCTTCACCTTCGGGAAACAATACGACCTTTACATTCATTCCCTGCTCCAGAATCATATCAATTCCCCGGAAAGAGGCCTTCAACCCTGCTGCATCCCCGTCATACAAAATTGTAATGTTGGAAGTATATCTTTTTATGAGCCTTATCTGATCGGTTGTCAGGGATGTTCCGGATGAAGCAACAACATTTTTTATTCCTGTCTGATACAGTGAAATAACATCTGTATATCCCTCAACCAAAAAGCAATTATCTTTTTTAATAATTTCACTTTTGGCAAAATAAATGCCGTATAAAGCCTTACTCTTATTATAAATATCAGATTCAGGCGAATTTACATATTTGGGCTTTTTATCATCCTTTTTAAGTATCCGGCCACCAAATCCGATTACCCTTCCCGAAAGGTTATGAATGGGGAAAATAATCCTTGCCCTGAACCTGTCATAATGCTTACCCTCCTTATTGATTGTTAGCCCGGTCTTAATTAGAAACTCTGCCTGGTAACCGTTCTCCTTGGCATCTTTTGTAAATGCATCCCACCTGTCAGGGCTGTAACCAAGCTGAAACTCTTCTATGGTCTTTTCAGTAAAATCTCTTTCCTTATAATATGTGAGGCCTATTGACTTACCCTCTTCAGTATTTATAAGCTGTTCAGTAAAGAATTTCCGTGCAAACTCATTAACAGCATAAAGACTCTCCTTTTCATTGAGTTGTTGAATCTGCTCCGGGGTCTGCTCCTCCTCTTCTATCTCAATATTATATTTTTTTGCAAGGAATTTTAAAGCCTCCGGGTATGAATAATGCTCATGTTCCATTACAAAGTTAACGGAGTTTCCGGCCTTGCCACATCCAAAACATTTATATATGCCTTTGGCAGGAGAGACAGTAAATGAAGGAGTTTTTTCATTATGAAAAGGGCACAAACCAATATAGTTAACACCTCTTTTTCGGAGATGAACAAATTCGCCAACCACCTCCTCAACACGGGCAGTCTCAATTATTGTCTGTATGGTGTCCTTTGGTATCAAAGCTTAATGATAAAAGTGCAAAGATAAAAGATAAAAGGATTTAAAGATAAAAGAACGAAGATAAAAAGATTGTTATTACCTGTCGGGCTTTCAGCCCTTATTTTCGGCTTGCTATCTTTCACAGGACTACGCAGGCTTCGTCCTGTGTTAGCACATAGCGTCCTTTCAGGACTTTTTTCTATAATATTGTTAAAATTAGGGCCAACACCCTAACCTGGATAAACCAGAAATTTCAAATTGCAAAAAACATCCCGAAAGCTTTTGCATAAGCGTTAACCTTAAAATGAGATAAATCCCTATGTGGCAGGAAATAAGCAT
>JAOZLR010000191.1 GCA_029934735.1 Bacteroidales bacterium | reverse complement strand
TTTTTATGAAAAAAGTCTTCCAAAAATTTAGCTTACTAACATGCATACTATTTATAGGCGTGTTTGTGCAAGCTCAGGAGTTGCAAGTTACAGGTAACGTAACCGATGAAAATGGAGAACCTCTTCCTGGTGTGACAATCGTTGAAGAAGGTACCACAAATGGAACGATAACCAATATAGATGGTAAATACACCTTTAGTGTATCTTCTGAAACAGAAAATCTGACATTCTCTTTTGTGGGGATGAAAACAACTGTGGTTACAATCAATAACCGATCAGTTATCGATTTATCTATGAAACCGGAAAGTTTCGGGATGGATGAAGTTGTTGTAACTGGTTATCAAAGCCAGAGAAAGGCGGATCTTACCGGATCTGTTGCTTCGGTAGATTTTGATAAATTGGTTAGTCGTCCGGCTGTGAATACCTCATCGTTACTTCAGGGGCAAATGACAGGTGTAACGGTTAGTAATTTTAACAACCAGCCTGGTAAGGACAATTCTGAGATCCGAATACGTGGTATCGGAACCCTTAATGCAGGGCAGGCGCCATTGGTACTTGTTGATGGTGTTGAGTCATCATTGAATCAGATTCCTCCGGGTGATATCGAAAGTGTTACAGTTCTTAAAGATGCTGCATCAGCAGCTATTTACGGTGTACGTGCGGCTAATGGTGTTATTATTGTAACAACAAAGCAAGGAAAAAGTGATAAGCCAACAGTAAGTATTAATACATCGTTTGCCTGGCAGCAAGCATTGGTTGAACCGGAGTTTGTTGATTCATGGGATTATGCGATAATACAAAATCTGGACTTAACAGAACAGGGACAAGATCCTCTTTATTCAGATGAGCAGGTTCAATTGTTAAGAGATGGTACAGATCCGGATCGTTGGTCCAATACCAATTGGTTTGACGAGATGTATAGTACAGCTTCTATGATAAATACTTATTTGTCAGTAAGTGGAACAAAAAATAATGTGCGTTACATGTTTTCGGGTGATTTCCTGGATCAGGATGGTATAATGCTTAATACTGGTAGTAAGAGATATAATTACCGTTCGAATATAGAGGCTGATGTTTTTGACCGGATTACCCTTGGCATAAACCTTTCAGGATTTAAAAGAGACATTACTGAAACATTAAGTAGTGCAAATGCTACCAATTCAGATTCTGATTTGAATTATATCATCCGTCGTTTCGCAAACCCAACGGTTCCTGTAAAATATTCGAACGGCGATTGGGGACAAGTAAATGGTCTCTATTATTTGCCTGGAAGTACTGTTGGTACTATTAAAAACCCGGTTGAATTTGCAAATCGTGGAGAATATTTATCAGAATTCTATAACTTCCTTGGGAGAATATATGCGGATATTGAAGTAATTAAAAATCTTCATTTCAAGCCTAATTTCTCTATTGTATATAATTCTGCAATGCTTTCAAGATTTACCCCCACTTATGAAACTTATGATGTTAATGGAGATTTGATCCAGGAGAATACACATAATAAGCTGGAAAACAATAACACAACCACAAAAAGATACCAGGTTGAAAACCTGCTTACCTATCATTTTAATGTTAATTCAAATCACAAATTTAATTTATTGGCAGGTCAGTCAGCACAGTTGTTCCGGAGTGATTATTTTATGGCTTCTGTTGAAGATTTCCCTAATAATAATATTCATGAACTTAACGCAGGAATTAATAACAAAGATGTTGGGGGTTCCGCGGGAGAGTATGCTCTTAGTTCATATTTTGGAAGGTTAAACTATAATTATGCCGACAGGTACCTGCTTGAGCTTAATTACCGTTACGATGGAACATCACGTATGAATATGGATAAGCGTTGGGGTGGATTTCCTTCTGCTTCTGTCGGATGGGTTGCTTCTAATGAAAATTTCTTGTCAAATATGGGACCCATCTCATTCTTGAAGATAAGAGGTAGCTGGGGACAGCTCGGTAATCAGAATATTGGAACTAGTTTCTACCCATACATGCAAACCATTGCGACTGGACAAAATTACATTTGGGATGGTGCTGTTGTTCCTGGAGTTGCTGTTACCAATCTTGCAAATCCAAATCTTACATGGGAAACTACAACTATCACTGATATTGGTATTGATGTGAATTTGTTCAACAATAAAGTGCAAATTGTAGCTGATTGGTTTGATAAAACAAGTAGTGATATCCTGGTTCGTTTGCCAATTCCAGCTACATTAGGTAATGTTACAGCTCCTTACCAAAATATTGGAGAAGTTCAAAACAGAGGATGGGAGTTTGCTATTAATGCAAATGAAAATATTGGAAATGTGAATATTTACGGTGGATTTAATGTCTCGCATGTTACCAATGTAGTACTTGATTATGGTGGACTGGAATCAATTAGCGGTAATGCAATAACCAAAGAGGGAGAAGCAATACAATCGTACTATGCTTTTATTGCAGATGGTTATTATCAAACTCAGGAAGAATTAGATAATGCTCCAACTCAGTTTGGCAGCCCGCTACGTATGGGTGATGTTAAATATAGGGATATTAGTGGACCTGATGGTGAGCCAGATGGCAAAATAACATCTGACTACGATAGAACTATTATTGGAAACAGATTCCCTAAATGGCAATACGCATTCAATCTTGGGGCAAATTATAAAGGTTTCGATATTTATGCATTCTTTCAGGGAATATCAGGAATCGATCGTTATTATTGGTACAATACAGAAACAAGTGGAACGTTTACTTCTGTTGCTTTAGATTACTGGACAGAAGATAATCGTGACGCAGAAACTCCTCGTTGGGGAAATTTAGGCAACAATAGTAAATATTCTTCATTTTGGTTGAAAGATGCTTCGTATTTACGTCTTAAAAATCTTGAGATTGGATATACCTTGCCTTCAGAATTAACAAAAAAGGCGAAAATAGAAAATGTAAGAGTTTATTTCTCCGGAATAAACTTGTGGACTATAACTAAAGTAAAAGATTATGATCCTGAGAAGCTTACAAACGACGATCGCAACAGGGATTATCCTTCTGCTAAAGTTTATTCAATAGGTTTAAATATCACTTTTTAACATTAAAAATATATAATCATGAAAAAAATATTTTCAATATTATTTATAACTACAATTCTGTTTGCAGGCTGTTCAAAGGATTTTCTGGATAGAGAATCATTGACTGCCTTGGCTGACGATACGTTTTGGACAACCGAAGCAGATGCCAAAATGGCGTTAGCCGGTTGTTATTCAGCTTTACAAAGTCATTCTTTATATGATTCAGATCCATGGGGCGGAGGTGTTCAACGTTGGGATTACATGACTGATGATGGCGCTAATCGTTGGGGATGGATGCAAGGTGGAAAAGTTGGAAGAGGTGAACATGATACAAGCGATGGGTTAATTAGTAATTTCTGGGGGGCATCGTACCGAGCAATCGGACGCACTAACCGTGTTATCGATGTGGTTCCAACTTTAGGTGATGAAATCATTCCTGAAGCCTCGGCAAAGCAAATTGTTGCTGAAGCAAAATTTATCAGAGCATTGATCTACAATTTACTTTCAATGACCTATGAGGATGTTCCTTTAATAACAACTGTTCAGGATGTAGCTGACGCTAATGTACCTAAAAACAGTAAATCGGAAATTGTTGAATTTATTATTTCTGACCTCGAAGGTAGTGTTGAAGATTTAGCAGCACCAAATGGTACAGCCTGGGGAAAAGCAACAAAAGGTGCCGGATATGCACTGCTTGCCAGAATTAATTTATATAACGAAAATTGGACTGCCGCAGCTGCCTGGTCTCAAAAAGTTATAGATATGGATTATGCCTTATTCTCCGATTTTCATGGATTATTTCAAAATGCCAATGAAGTTAATAATGAAGTGATTTTTCCGGTATGTTTCATGAGAGGGCCTGATGAAGATGGTGCTAATTTTGCTGCTTATTGGGGAACAGGTGTTCTAGGCTATAGTCAACCATTGTCAAATTTGGGTGAAGATTATTTCTGCATTGACGGACAACCAAGCTCTGTATCACCTTTATATAACCCTGATATACCAAAAGAAAACCGGGATCCTCGTTTCGATGCATCTCTTATGAGTAATGGTGGTGAATGGAGAGGTGAGATTTTGAACCCATTTACAAAAACACAAACGGGTTATGCTCAACGAAAATATACCGAAGAGCAAAACAGTGAAAACCATTTCGATGCAGAGGAAGACTTTTATGTATTCCGTTTAGGTGAAGTTCTACTTATGAAAGCCGAAGCATTAGCTGAAAGTGGCGGTTCATCAAGTGATATATTTGCATTAATAAACCAATTACGCGACAGAGCTGGTATGATTCAGGTTGACCAGGCAGAAGTAACTAATTATTTTGGTGGAAGTTTGGTTGAAATGGTTCGTCACGAACGTAGAATAGAAACAGCATTTGAAGGTTTGCGTTACCTCGATCTTAAAAGGTGGGGAATTCAAAAAGAGCGTGCAATTGACTTTTACATGGAATATGAACAAGCTAATAATAGTAAGTTGAAACTTCGCTATTGGGATCCAAAACATGTTGTATGGCCAATCCCTCAGACTGAATTAGACGTAAATACAGAATTGGTACAAAACGAGCTATGGTAGTTGATAGTATAGACTAAATAATTATGCCTGCCTGATGCTGAATGAAAAAAAAATATCCGGAGGTACTCTTAACTACCTTTGGATATTAATTACAATCCATACCCGTAAAATCAGTCTATAAAAAAATACTATTGGATTTGTACGTATTTAAAAGATTGAAAAGATGAGGGTTATTAGAATAACGGGCAGTCAATTATTATATGTCATATGAACAAGCCAATGATAACAGGTTGTTGGCAAGACAATGGCTACCTAAGCATATTATCTGGCCAAACCCGCACTCTGAAGCAGACAGAAATGAGGCATTGGAGTAACATACAGAATGGAACTAGTAGTTTTAGGTTAAATGATTTAGTTTTTTTTAGGTTGATTGATTAGGTGTTGTAAAAAAAGGGTAGCTGTATGAGGTTACCCTTTTTTTTCTAATCCAAAAATTTTACTTCTCTTGGAAATTAAAATCTGGCCACTTTATATATTTTTTTTATGGGAGTTATAACAACAGGCTGTACTAAGGAGAATTCTGATAAAATCAAAGAATCAAACGAATTAACTGATGATGAGTTGCCAAACATCGCTCATCATCCCAAAAAAGGTTTTGGAAAAGTTACCAAATATCACGGTTGGGAAGATAAAATTGAAAAAATAACCCCTTTTTAAGGGTCAACTATTTAAAAGATTGAAAAGATGAAGAATTTTGAAAAATTTGTGAGGTTGCCATTTCTATTTATTGCATTTTTACTTATGCTTACAACAGCATGTAAGAAAGATGATGTAAAGCCAGATGATGAAGAACCTCCAGTTGTTGTGGAATATGAGAAAAAGGGGGCCGCATTTACCACAAATGGATTTACCTGGAATAAGTATGTTGTGGGTATTAAACCCTTTTGGCATTATTCATGGAGTAGTGACCTTTCGGTTATAGAGCCT
>JAOZLR010000026.1:11929-16898 GCA_029934735.1 Bacteroidales bacterium | reverse complement strand
AGTGAACAGTTTTCGTCTCTTTAATCTCAATTAGTTCAGGTTTAAACTCTG
This sequence comes from Bacteroidales bacterium, assembly GCA_029934735.1. Taxonomy (GTDB): domain Bacteria; phylum Bacteroidota; class Bacteroidia; order Bacteroidales; family JAADJA01; genus JAADJA01. Next base: position 16,847 of record JAOZLR010000026.1, on the reverse strand, counting down.
AACCTTGATGTGAACCATCACAGAAAGGCTGTGTAACACTTTTCCCACACGAACACCAAAAATATTCACCCGGTTCCATTTCCATTTTTAAGGAATGCTTATCAACAATATGCGGCTTGGCCATATATGTATATTTTTATATATTTTAAAAAGGGTAACAAAAGTAAAATTAATTTGTTCGCAAACTCAAATAAAAATTTAAAAATAAGGTAATAAGGTTTTAGAGGGGTAGGTATGATCATTTTTTCTACTAAGGTTTGATTTGGGAAATAAGGTTTTTCAATATAAAATATTAAACCATCATCAGTAACTATTTAAATCTACCTGCTTCTTTCCTTCACAGAGATTCATAAACATTAGAGTATTTTTATTCTGACGATCTGCGTATTATATATAGGATGAATTTCAATTTCACATTCTTCCGGATTTACAAAAAAACCTTATCTTCATTTTTAACCTTAGTACGAATTAAATATCCCACACAAAATTCAATTTTTGCAATACAATTATAAGTTGTATCATATTTTTTTATATCTTTGAAGTGATAGTTTTTTAATGATTGTTTTATGAAAATTGAGTACAATAATCTTTACACCCATTTTGTTTTCACAACATTGCATCGTGTACCTGTCATATCAGAAACAAGTAGAGAAAGAATTGAAAAGTATGTAACTGGAATCGTAAATAACAATTATTCAAAACTATATGCCATCTATGCTAATCCTGAGCACATGCATTTTTTAATTTCACAGTCACCTGATATTTCTGAAACCGAACTTGCCACTATTGTTGCGAACAGCTCCGAAAAATTCATTAATAAAAATAAATTAGTTGTAGGGAAATTTGAATGGCAACAAACAGCCTCTGCATTTTCAGTATCAAAATCTAATGTTGACAGAGTTTGCAAATACATACTTGATCAGCCAAACCATCATAAAAAGGTGAGCTTTGCAGAAGAATATGATTTGTTTATTAAACACTACCAACAAAACTTAGATAAAAATCAAGGTAATAAGGTTTTAGAGGGGTAGGTATGATCATTTTTTCTACTAAGGTTTGATTTGGGAAATAAGGTTTTTCAATATAAAATATTAAACCATCATCAGTAACTATTTAAATCTACCTGCTTCTTTCCTTCACAGAGATTCATAAACATTAGAGTATTTTTATTCTGACGATCTGCGTATTATATATAGGATGAATTTCAATTTCACATTCTTCCGGATTTACAAAAAAACCTTATCTTCATTTTTAACCTTAGTACGAATTAAATATCCCACACAACCTTAACCTTATTAACATCAAACAATAGAAATTTCACAACTTCAAAGGGAAGAATCGGATTGATTACCGTATCGAACAGAAAAAATCCATTAAAATCTTTTGATATTAATTTCTCGCTCTATGACAATTCATTAGTTAACTGTACTTTAGAATGAAAAGTGTGATACAAAAAAATAATTTAGCATTTTTTTAAAAAAAATACTTGACATGCATAGTATTTATTTCGTACCTTTGCAATGCACGCATAACAAATAATCAATATGAATATTGAGCAAACAGTTGATTCTCACCTACGTTCCACTCTTTTCGCTATGCGGAGGATGTATAACCTTCTGGCAGCACAAAACGGAATTACACAAGGAATAGGATATGCATTGGTAAATATCGGGAAAGATGGTGTGCCCGCTACCAAGATCGCACCTATGATGGGAATGACAAGTTCTAGTCTCAGCCGGCTTCTCAAAAAAATGGAAGATGACAAGTTGATATACCGCAAGCCGGAGAAGGAAGATAAGCGTGTTGTAAGGATTTTTCTTACAGAAGATGGTTACACACTAAGAGAAAAAATTAAAGATGTAGTAATTGATTTTAACGAAAGGCTTTATAAAAAAATCAGCAAACAGGATTTTGAAGCTTTTGTCAGAATGACTGATATTATTAAAGAGCAGGTAAAAGATGATGTATTAGAATTTACCTCACTTCAACCCTCTCCTAAATAGAGAGGGCTAAATTTGATTCCCCGAGGCAGAGTCTCGTGGAAATACTTGATTAAATATTATAAATCACCAAAATTAATATCTTATGATTCGAAGAATAAAAAAAGTTGCTGTTCTCGGTTCCGGGGTTATGGGTTCCGGAATCGCCTGCCATTTTGCAAATATCGGAGTGGAAGTGTTACTAATAGACATTATACCACACGAGCTTAATGACAAAGAAAAGGCTGCCGGGCTATCGCTCAAAGACAAAGCAGTCAGGAACCGAATCGTTAACGATTCGCTTAAAGCAACACTAAAATCAAAACCCTCACCCATCTACAAACAATCATTTGCTAACCGTATAGAAACCGGTAATTTTGATGACGACCTCGCGAAAATTAAAGAGTGCGACTGGATTATTGAAGTGGTTATTGAGCGTCTCGACATAAAGCAGTCGGTTTTTGAAAAAGTTGATAAGCTCAGAACACCTGGCACCCTTGTTACTTCAAACACATCGGGTATATCAATTGAAGCTATGACAGAAGGCCGTAGCGAAGACTTCCAAAAACATTTCTGCGGCACTCACTTCTTCAATCCACCCCGCTACCTGCAACTATTCGAGATTATCTCGTCAAGCAAAACCGATCCCGAAGTGCTAAGTTTCTTATCGGATTATGCTTCAAAATTTCTCGGCAAAACGCCGGTACTTGCAAAAGATACTCCAGCATTTATTGCCAACAGGATTGGAACATTTTCAATAATGGAGCTGTTTAACAATCTTGGAAATCTTGACTTTACTATTCCCGAAATTGATAAATTGACAGGGCCGATAATCGGAAGAGCTAAATCTGCCACTTTCCGTACTGCCGACATCGTAGGACTGGATACACTTGTCCATGTTGCAAAAAACATTCAGGAAACTACAACGGATGAAGCAAACGAAATTTTCAAAATCCCTGACTATCTTGACAAAATGCTGGAAAACAAATGGCTCGGCTCCAAGACTAAGCAGGGATTCTATAAAAAAGTTGTTGAAGGTGATAAAAAGAAGTTTCTTTCACTCGACACAAAAACCCTTGAATATATTGAAGCTCCCAAACCCAGGTTTTCAGTTTTTGAAAAGACAAAAGGTATTGATGATCTAAATCAGATAATGCCCATACTTTTTAAAGACAAGACCAAGGTTGGCGATTTCTATAGAAATTCTTTCTACAATCTCTTTCATTTTGTATCGAACCGCATTCCCGAAATAAGTGATGAGATATATAAGGTTGATGATGCTCTGAATGCCGGCTTTGGATGGAAACAGGGGCCTTTCCAGACATGGGATGCTGTAGGAGTTCCTGATACGGTGAAAGCAATGGAAGAGGCAGAAAAAAAACCGGCACAGTGGGTTTACGATATGCTAAATGCAGAAATTACATCTTTCTATAAAATAGAAAACGGATTTAAGTATTTCTATGATATCCCTTCAAAATCATATAAGGTGATTCCGGGACAGGAAGAGAAGCTCTCACTTGACGTACTTAGGAGCACCAATGTTATCTGGGGAAATAATGATACCACGATTTTTGATCTCGGCGATGGGATTCTTAATATAGAGTTTCATACAAAAATGAATACTATCGGACAGGGAGTTCTTGAAGGACTGAACAAAGCTATTGATATGGCTGAGGCCGATTATGCCGGTCTGGTTATCTCAAATGAAGGCGACCATTTTTCGGCAGGAGCCAATGTGGGAATGATTTATATGCTGGCTATTGAGCAGGAGTGGGAAGACCTTGACCTTGCAGTTCAATGGTTCCAAAAAACGACAATGCGTCTGCGTTACTCATCAATACCTGTTGTGACTGCTCCTCACGGAATGACCCTTGGTGGGGGATGCGAGTTATGTATGCACAGCGATAAAGTTATTGCTCACGCAGAGACTTATATGGGACTTGTTGAATTTGGTGTTGGGCTTATTCCTGGTGGCGGTGGCACAAAAGAGTTTGCCCTTAGATTGTCCGATGAACTGAAAGAGGGGGATATTCGCACAAATGCATACCTGAACCGCTATCTGAGTATAGGCCAGGCTAAAGTATCAATGTCGGCATACGAAGCCTTTGATTTGGGATATATGCGTCCGGGAATAGATGAAGTAATAGTTAGCAGAGCATATCATCTTGCCTATGCAAAAAAAGCGGCTCTTAACCTTGCCGAAAAGGGATACACGCAACCTGCTCCCCGCAAAGACATAAAAGTTTTAGGAAAAGAAGTGCTGGGGATGGTTTATGTAGGAGCTGACGGATTTACAACCGGAAATTACATGTCGGTTCACGATAAACTAATTGCCGAAAAACTTGGTTGGGTAATGGCCGGTGGTGAAATATCGCAGGCACTTACCGAGGTATCGGAGCAATATCTGCTCAACCTTGAGAGAAGAGCCTTTATGGAACTTTGTATGCAACGCAAAACGCTTGAAAGAATACAAAGTCTGATCACTAAAGGTAAAATTCTCCGCAATTAAACGGATACGAAATAAATTGTTTTAAACTGTAAAAAACTAAAATTATGAATGCATATATAGTAGGTGGTTACCGTTCTGCAATAGGAAAAGCTCCACGAGGCAGCTTACGTTTCACCAGACCGGATGACGTATCAGCAGAGGTAATTAAACATTTATTAAATGATTTTCCTCAGATTGAAAAATCAAAAATTGATGACATCGTAGTTGGAAATGCCTTTCCTGAAGCTGAAACAGGAATGAATATTGGAAGGTTCATTTCGCTAATGGCTATGGATACCGTAGATGTTCCGGGATCAACGATAAATCGCTTTTGCGCTTCAGGAATTGAATCTATTGCTATTGCTGCAGCTAAAATCTCAGCCGGTATAGCTGATATGATTGTGGCAGGAGGTGCTGAAACAATGTCGATGATAAACATGGGAGGATGGCG
>JAOZLR010000026.1:0-11829 GCA_029934735.1 Bacteroidales bacterium | reverse complement strand
ATCTGACACCAATCGCCCGTTTGGTTGACTACCAGGTTGCAGGTGTGGAGCCGTACAAGATGGGTGTCGGTCCAATGGCTGCAATTCCAAAAGTACTGAAACATGCAGGAATGAAACTCGCTGACATTGAACTTATAGAACTTAATGAAGCATTTGCCTCACAATCAATTGTTGTTATTGATAAAGTCGGCTTAAATCCTGACATTGTAAATGTTAATGGTGGAGCAATCGCTCTGGGACACCCCCTCGGTGCTACAGGAGCCAAGCTAACTGTCCAGATGTTATATGAATTAAAAAGGAGAAACAAAAAATATGGAATGGTGACAATGTGCATCGGTACCGGCCAGGGTGCTGCGGGGATCTTTGAAATGCTGTAGGTGGATATAATTATATCGTCATCCGTATTGATGACGTGTGTAGCACAAATGATAACCAGCAAAATTAAAAACAAATTAATAATTATAAAACACAACATTATGTCAGACAAAAAAGCAATAAAAGGTGGTGAATTTCTTATCAGAGAAACGGATGCTACGGATATTTTTATTCCGGAGGAATTCAACGAAGAGCAACGTATGATGGCTCAGACCTGTAAAGATTTTAACGACACTCAGGTACTTCCAAACATTGATGCCCTTGACGAACACGACAGGGATCTTTCAATAAAACTACTAAAAGATGCCGGCGAACTTGGACTTCTCGGAATATCAGTCCCGGAAGAGTATGGTGGATTCGGCCAAAACTTTGTAACTTCTATGCTTACTACCGAAGAGATGGGGAAAGGATACAGTTTTGCTGTCACTTTTTCAGCTCACACAGGAATAGGGACTCTTCCCATTCTCTATTTTGGCACAGAAGAGCAAAAACAGAAATATCTTCCGAAACTTGCATCAGGTGAATTAATCGGGTCTTATGCTCTTACAGAGGCTAATGCAGGTTCTGATCCAAATTCAGGTTCTACAAAAGCAACTCTTTCAGATGATGGAAAACACTACATACTTGACGGAGTTAAAATATGGATTACAAACGGTGGTATTGCTGACCTGTTCATTGTTTATGCAAAAATTGATGATGATAAGAATCTAAGCGCTTTCATCGTTGATCTCGATACTCCTGGTTTCAAAGTCGGGCCAGAGGAAGAAAAAATGGGTATCAAGGGTGCTTCAACAACACAAATATACTTCGAGAATGCAAAGATTCCTGCCGAAAACTTATTAGGCCCCCGGAACGGTGGTTTTAAGATCGCTTTGTACATTTTAAATCTTGGACGGATTAAATTATCTGGTGCAACTATCGGAGCAACCAAAGCGACAATCACAAATATGGTTCAGTATGCTAATGAAAGAAAGCAGTTCGGAAAGTTCATTTCAGGTTTCGGTGCAATTCAATACAAAATAGCTGAAGCTGTTATCAGAAATTTTGCAAATGAGTCGTTAACATATCGCGCAAGCCAAAACATCGATGATGCAATTGAAGCTTTTGTTACTGAAGGAATGAAAAAGGACAAAGCAGATATTGAAGGTATCCGGCAATTTGCTGTTGAGGCTTCAATCGCCAAAATATTCGGTTCAGAAGTTCTGGACTATGTTGTTGATGAAGGTGTTCAGATTTATGGCGGAATGGGTTACTCAGCCGAAATGCCTGTTGAACGTGCTTATCGCGATTCAAGAATTAACAGGATATTTGAAGGAACAAACGAGATTAACCGGATGCTAATTGTCGGTGAGCTGCTTAAAAGAGGTCTGAAAGGTGAACTTGACCTTATGACACCCGCAAAAGCTGTGGCAGGAGAGTTAATGCAGATTCCTGATTTTGGCAGTCCTTCTTTGGGATACTTCGAAGAAAAAAGGAAATTGATTATCAACTTCAAAAAGACAATCCTGATGGTTGCCGGTGCTGCTCTGCAAAAATTTACAGATAAACTGCCGGATGAGCAGGAGGTATTGATGAATCTTGCTGATATGCTAATCTATGTGTATGCAGCCGAATCAACAATGCTCAGGGTTGAAAAACTGAGCTCAATGTATGATGAAAGCAAATTGGAAATTTACAAAGACATTCTTGATGTGTTTGTATTAGATTCTGCCTACAAAATAAATAAGATCGGTATTGATGCCATAAATTATTTTGCAGAAGGTGATGAAAAACAAGGAATGCTTATGGGCATGAAACGCTTCACTAAAGTAGCTCCGGTTGATGTTGTTTCAGCTCGAAGAAGAATTGCTGCACGAATAATTGAAGATAATAGTTATACGCTCTAAAGGTAGAGGAGGAAAGTAATATTGTCACTTTTAAAAAGGGGAGTATAATAAAACCAAACCATTAAGGAGTTAAGGTTAGTTAAGTTGTTTTCTTAATGAATCTTAATGCCTTAATGGCCATTCTTAGCCCTGCTGTTGACCCAAATAATTAGTGTCTTATTTCTAATTTTCGTGTATTTTTTTTGCAGAAAATAACAAATTATGAACAAAATCGAAAAAATGGCAGCAAGTCCGTTCAGGATGAAGTTGTTTATGATAAGTCATCTTCCAATGGCTTTTCTTGCAGGCTTAAAAGTGACAAAAATGGATATGCAAGGAGCATCAGTTTCCGTACCTTACAAGTGTCTGAATAAAAACCCGTTTCGATCTGTCTATTTTGCAGTCCTAAGTATGGCTGCCGAACTTTCATCCGGGATAATTGCCCTGGCTGCTCTACACGATGTTAAGGTGCCCGTTTCGATGCTCGTGCTAAAAATGAAAGCTGAATTTCTGAAAAAAGCCAAAACAAAAGTTGTTTTCCATTGCAAAGACGGAGAAAAAATAAGACTGACTATCAAAGAAAGTATCGAAACCGGAGAAGGACAAACAATTGAAGTACTCTCCTCCGGCATTGACACATCAGGTGATAAGGTTGCGGAATTTATATTTGAATGGACTTTTAAACCTAAAAAGGTGAGTTAAGAGTTGCAAGCCAGAATATCGTTGAAACAAAAAATTCATTTTCCATATTGGTTATTTTATTATCTTTGTAAATATTAAATCATCACGTAAACTAAAAATCTAATAGAAATGGAAATAAAAAGAACATTCGATATCGTTGACAACCTTGTTGAGAACCTACAGCGGGATGATGCCCTTGCCGTGAAGAGAAACGGCAAATGGGAAAAATTCAATACTCTGCAATATAAAGAGTTTGTAGATAATTTCAGCTACGGACTACTAGCATCAGGTTTTAAGAAAGGTGATAAAATAGTAACAATTTCAAACAACCGTCCGGAATGGAACTTCATTGATGCCGGAATGACACAGGTTGGATTAGTTCATGTGCCGGTTTATGCGAATCTTGGACATGATGAATATGAGCACATCCTTTCGCATTCTGACGCGCGAATTATTATTGTATCAGACGAAGAATTCTATATAAAGATAAAAGACCGTTTAAAAAAGGCTCCCAACGTTGAAAAAATTTACTCCTTTGATGAAGTAAAAGGTATTGCAAACTGGATGGAATTAATAGATATTGGAAAGGATAATGCCGAAAAGTACAAAAATGAGCTACAAAAAAGAAAAGCCGATGTTAAACCTGAAGATTTAATGTCAATAATCTACACTTCGGGAACAACAGGCCTTCCTAAAGGAGTTATGCTCAGCCACGAAAATTTCATCTCAAATGTTCATGGTAGCATTGATATTCTTACTGTTAAATCTGACGGAACATTTCTGAGTTTTCTTCCGTTATGTCACGTGTTTGAAAGAATGGTCAACTATATGATTCAAGCAAGAGGTTGCGGAGTTTATTATGCCGAAAGTGTTGATACGATCGGAGAAAATCTTAGAGAGGTACATCCCAATGGATTTGCGTCTGTACCCAGGGTTATCGAACGCCTGTACGACAAATTAATTCTTAAAGGCAAAGAGCTTAAAGGCGTAAAAAAGAATCTGTTTTTCTGGGCTGTCAACCTCAGCCTTAAATATGAACTGAACAAAGCAAATGGCCCGTTTTATGAGTTTCAGCGGAAGATTGCAGACAAACTGATTTATTCAAAATGGAGAGAAGCACTCGGAGGAAATATTGAAAACGTTGTTTCTGGAGGTGCAGCATTACAAGAAAGGCTGGCACGAGTATTTAATTGTGCAGGTATCACTATTATGGAGGGCTATGGACTTACCGAGACCTCCCCTGTTATTGCAGTAAACCATATAAATTACCCAAATATGAAATTTGGAACTGTTGGCCCGGTAATTAAAAATGTACAGGTTAAAATTGCAGAAGACGGCGAAATACTTATGAAAGGTCCCAACCTGATGATGGGATATTATAAAGATCCGGAAAAAACAAAGGAAGTTATTGATAAAGAGGGTTGGTTTCACACAGGCGACATAGGTGAACTTCAGGAAAACAATATACTGAAAATTACAGACAGGAAAAAAGAGATATTCAAACTGTCAACCGGGAAATATGTAGCCCCACAGGTGGTTGAAAACAAATACAAAGAATCACAGTTTATTGAGCAGATTATGGTTGTAGGTGAGGGAGAAAAATATGCAGCAGCTATTATAGGCCCTTCTCATCAGTTTCTGCATGGTTGGTGCTTCAAGCATAATGTCAAATTCAGAGACAATGAAGACCTGATTAAAAAGCCAATAGTTATTGAAAGGTATCAGATAGAGGTTGACAAGATTAACGAAACACTAGGGCGCCATATGCAGATTAAAAAATTTGAACTTACCAGCGAAGAATGGACCCCGGAAACAGGCGAGCTCTCCCCCACTCTCAAAGTTAAAAGAAGGTTCCTAAAAGAAAAATACAAGGACAAGCTCGACCAACTATATGGTTATACTGAAGAAGGTTGAGATGTTGGAGAGTTATTAGAATAATTTTTAGCATTAATTAAACAATTCACTATTTTTATTGTTCTGATTTCTTAAAATTATGGATAAATAATCAGTTTTGTAATAACAATAAAATTTTAACACTATGAAAATTAACAGATATGTCGATATTTCAACAATCGACAGAGAAGCAAAAAAAGATTACATCGATCGTCACTCACCTTTTATCCATTGTGAAGGGACAGCTAAAAAAGGTGAAAAATTTAAAGTAACAGTTAAGATGGGTGATGAGTATATGCATCCTGACGATTTCGATCACTTCATTGAATATATTCAGCTTTGGAACGGTGAAGCTATGCTTGGAACAGCATATTTTACTGCAGGTGCAATGGGAAACCAGCCGGCACATGCACAAGTTGATTTCCACATCGTACCACAGCGTAATATGAAACTCACTGCTATGGCTTATTGTACAAAACATGGACTTTGGCAAAGCAACGAAATTGAAGTGGAAGTAGGATAATACCTACACTAAGTCAGATTAATTAATTTCTATACGGCAATAAATAGCAGTACACAATTGTGTACTGCTATTTATTTTTTGGATATTGGCTATCAAGGTTCAAGTCATTCACAAAACTCATCTTTAGATTAATTTGGTACCATTCGGAATTGCAAGCTCCTTTGCAACATCAAACAATTAATTGGAATTTTTAATTTAATAAACTAAAATTATGAAATCAAAATTATAGGGGCTGAGAAAGAAATAATAAAAAAGCCGGTTATTGCAAAACCCAATAATTTTTAGGATAAATGAGAAAATGATTCCCAAGATATACAGATTAAATAATTAGGAATAAATATATCTTATAGATAGATAGATAGATAGATAAATTTTACTACTTTTGCAAAAAAATTAATATAAACTTTAGATTTTAGTATTATGAGACTTTTAGTAATTTCAATTTTAGTATTTTTTAGCAGTGCAATTTTTGCACAAAATTTTAACTGGACACCACAAAACAGTGGGGTGACAGTTTTGTTGAAAGACGTGTTTTTTGCAGATAACCAAACAGGATGGGCAGTTGGCGATGATGGCATTATTGTAAACACCACTGATGGCGGACAAAACTGGTTACCTCAAGCAAGTGGAACAACTGAAAAACTTCGTGCAGTATTCTTTATTGATACGAATACTGGCTGGATAGCTGGTGGACTTAACACCAAAACCATATTAAAAACAACCGATGGAGGTTCTAATTGGGTTGATATTACTCCTGAAACCATTATCGACAATCAACAAGTGCTTGATATTGCATTTGCTGATGCAAATACCGGTTGGGCAATAGTTTCTGATAGCATCTACATGACAACTGACGGAGGTGATACCTGGACAACGGAGCCATATAGCATTAACAATCCTTTTGGACTAGACCACAAAGCAATTGCTGTAACAAGTGATACTACAGCTTATATTGCAGGAACAAGACAACGTACTACCGGATCGGCGTATGCTGATGTGTTTAACAAAAATCCATACGAAGGTCCTGTCTATTTTTATGGTGCTGCGGCACATCAGTTTGAAACTGATGATAAATTATATAGTATAGCCTTTAGTAATTATATTACAGGTTTTGCTGGTGGAATAAATGGTATTCTATATAAATTTGAACAGGAAGATCCGTTTAATATGGCAGGGCCCTGGGATAAAAATCTTGATTTATCATCACAAAATATTAGTAGTATTTGGTCTATATCATTTCCGAGTGAAAGTATTGGTATGTTTAATACTTCAACAGAAATATCAGGTGTAACTTATGCACTAATATATCATACTTCAGATACAGGAGAAACATGGTCTGCTGAACCCGATACTATTCAAGATTTTTTAACAGCAGTAGTTCACGCACCTGATACAGCAAATGCTTGGGCAGTTGGTGCAATTGGTAAAATTTACAAAGGCGTTCGTTCACCAATTGGTATTAGCGAAATGGCTCTGGATATCGACATAAACATTTATCCTAACCCCACTACTGATTTTATTACGATAGAATTGAACTCGGGAAGCAATGAATTGATCAGTTATTCAATTTTAGATATGACCGGCAGGCTTATTAAAAAAGGTCAATGGAGTTTAAATTCATCCAATTCAAAGTTTACATTAAATTTATCTGATGTTATGAAAGGAGTGTATTTGCTGAAATTAAGTACAGACGAAGGCCAAAGCACTTTCCGTGTGTTAAAAAATTAGTCATCAACTATGATACTTAAAAAAACTCTTTGGTTAATCCCAATAGTAGTCATAATCTACTTTGCCACAAGTTGCGCTTCTACTTCAAAAGCACCTGATAGTAAAAGCAATGAGGCTAAAACGTTTAACGCTCCTGATGACAAAGGAACAGTATATCTGTACCGTACAGGAAGAGCGGTGGGGGCTGCAGGCCAGTTGAGTGTTAGGGTAAATTCTACTGCTGCCGGCGGTACAGGCCCGGGCACATTTTTTAAATGGGATTTAAAACCCGGCACTTACACTTTTTCATCTGCAACGGGCGAAAGTTCCGCTATTGTCGAATTGAATGTTAAAGCAGGTCAGGTTTATTATTTACGACAAGATGCAAGAATGGGGGTCAGCAGCGGCAGGGTTACCATGAAGGAAGTAGATTCAAAGCAAGGCCAGAAAGAGGTAAAAGGCTGTAAATTGCTGGTTAGTTCTTATGTGCCTGATTAACTATTAGCACAAGTGTATAGTTTTATCAAAACAAACAATCATTGATTGGTCCAGAATAATTAAATACCCTGTCAATATATAAAAAAATAATCAAATTTTCATATGTCCAGATAAATAGCGTAATTATCAATTTAAAAAGAGTTCGTGAATACGAAAGAATTAACAACTACAAAAAGTCTCTTAAAGAATTAATGATACTATTAGAATTGGAGATAGACTTTCAAAATGGGAATATAAAATTGGAAGCAATGAATGACAGCTTTATCAAGAAAACCAACAACTTTTCACAGAAATTTTCTGACCCTAATACTATTAATGTTGAAACGAAAGTAAGTGAATAAGAAAACTAATAATGAAATGCCTCAAAAATTATCAGGCAAAAACACAAACTGTTTAAATTGTGGAACTGAAATCCACGGAAACTATTGTGAGTATTGTGGACAAGCAAGCAGCACGGGGCAAATCACTTTCAAAGAGACAATCAACAATTTTTTAGGTATCGCTTTTGCATTTGAAGGGCCGCTTTTGCTGACAATCCGGCTTTTGATTACCAATCCGGGAAAACTCTTTAGGGAATACATCAGTGGGAAAAGAAAAACATATTATAAGCCGGTGGCATTTTTTATTCTGGTTACTGCCGTATATATTATTCTTAGATCCCTCATTGGTTTTGATGCACTTGCAGATGAGTCTATAAAAAATGACCTTGCAGATTTGAATGACATTTCTCCTAGGATGGGAGAAGTATTCAGGCTAATGTCATCAAACATCAATAATATTCTGTTTCTTCTTGTTTTCTCAATCGCCCTCGTATTCAAAGTGTTTTTCAAAAAAAAGTATAAGCTCGCAGAATATACGTCAATCGCGTTATTTATCGTTGGTTTTTACACCTTGTTTAAAACAATAACAATGTTCATCGGTAGGTTTTTTGAAGTTGAAATAGATAGTATTGAACTTGGGTTTTTACTGATACTGATATTCTACAGTTCTTTTTCCCTCTTTCAACAGAAAAGCTTTGGGGCTATTGTCAAATATGCACTGGTTAGTTTTTTTAGTCTTGGCCTGTATATAATATTTGCTCTGGGATTCTTTTTTTTAATTGTTTTGTATAAGTAAAATCAACAAATGAAGAAAACACTTGTTACAATTTTCTTGATATCCTCCAGTTTATTATCATTTGCGCAATATGATAATAGTGAAAAACTCTCTGTTTTAGTCGGTTTCGTGTCATCGGGATCCGAATTCGTTTTTTGGTCAGACAATGTTACGGGGGCAACTTCCAACTTGTTTACGATATAAAAAAGATTGAAGAAGGGGCAATTGGCTTAAAAGACAATAAATAATACAATTTTTAGTTTAGGACTTGCAATATTTATTGTTGCTGCTACAAGCTGTCAGAACACGACAACTCAAAACAATGCCCCACAAGGTGTCGCTCTGGAAAAAGCAAAGCTTTAAATCAATAAAAAGTACTAATTTTACTAAAAAATTTAATATGAAAAAAATAATAGGATTATTAACTATTTCTTTGATGAGTTTAGTCATTTACTCACAAACAATTACACTTGAATTCCCTGAAATTAATGATGCAATCGCAGGCACTCAGGTTGTAGTTCCAATTTATGTAACAGCGATTGATGGTACTATTGCTGCATTTGAAGTTCACCTTAATTATGACTATAATGTATTAACACCTGTTGGAGTACAGAATCATCATGCTAATTTTTTGCCTGCTACAAACTGGTATAATAATATGACATATAATGATTCTATAGTCTATGTATCATTTACTGATGGTAAATTTAGTGGTCAGCCAATCGCTCCGGGTGAAGCTTTGTGTGAGGTTGTATTTGATTATGTTGGCGGCAATAGCAACCTTCATTTTTGGATCGATGCTCCAGAATCATTTGAACCTAAGAAAGGAGTTACATATTTTATGTCTGGTGCATCTACGGGCTATGCTGACTTCCTGATGACTTTTTCAGATGGCTATTGTCACGACGGAAAGGACTGATGGAATCTTAATTTGATAAATATAGGTTAACTTTAGAAAAAGCCATCCTTCATTACGAAGAGCGGCTCTTTTTATCCAGTTTCAGATATTCCTGTAATGCTTCTACATATTTCTCAAAGGCCTTCACTCCTTTTGGGGTTATTTTACAGGTGGTTAGTGGATAATTATTTCTAAAACTTTTATTTACATCAATATATCCTGCATCCTTTAATTTAGTTATCTGAACACTGAGATTACCTCTTGTTGCACCGGTTTCCTCAAGCAGGTAAGTAAACTCAGCAGACTCCACTCCGACAAGCAACGACATTACTTGCAATCTAAGCTGGGAATGCAACAGAGGATCAAGTTCCTTAAACATGACTGTTTTTATTAAAACGTGACTTTAACATATAGCCGGGGATAAGATAAGCAACAACAATTGAAAGAGCTACTGCCAGCAATGAATACAAATCAGGAATAAATAATGTAACAATTGCTATTACCCAACTGAATATGCCTCCCCAAATTAAAGGTTTAAAGTTCAATATTCCTCCTGAGACAAAAGTTCCAAGTCCGTAAAGAGCAATGATAAGAGCGTTGGTAACTACCCAGGACACATTACCTTTTGCTGCAGTAAAAAGAATAATGAATAATGTAGCAAGAAATCCATACCATAGATATATCATTGCTGTATCAAAGAATGTTCTGACCTTAATCCTTTTTCCTAGTCTGTATCCTGCAATACCGGATGCTATCCCACCCCCGGTCATCAGAATAGGCCAGGGAAGCCAGGCTTTATCATAATCAATGATCAGGAGAATGAAATTTGATAAACTGGCAATCAGCACCAGCCAACCCCAAAGTAGATAAAAGAATCCGTTGTCTCTGATTTTTGCTTTTGAGTTTTCAATCATTTCAGTAATAACCCTCAAACTGTCTTGTTCTGTGAATGTTGTTTCCATAATTACAATATTTAAAATTTAGAATTAGTGTTTACAATTTTGTTGCAAAAATAATTAAGTTTATTTTATAAACAAGTTTATTTTGATTATTTTACTAAAATTCGTATTACAGGCGTACAACGACTCCATAAATTAAAAAATACAAGTTTTTCAACAAAATATTAACATATTTTAACATACTTCAATTTATTGATTATTTGATAAATAGATATAGAAAAATGAGAAGGCAAAAAAAATATTTTTTAAAATTATTAAAAAATATAAATTATATATTTATTTTATACATATCTTTGGACATTACTTATTGAAACCTTATTTAAGTACAAATTTACTCAAATGACAGGTAACAAAACAGTATATTCAAACAGTTGAAATCAATTATTATATACAATTAATTATTAAATAATAGTTTAATTTTAAATTCACAATTATGAGATTAAAAACAAAACGATTTCTTGTATTAAGTGTTGCTTTGTTATTGTTGGGGACATTACCTCCAACAGTAATCGGACAGCAAACACTCAATGATGTTAAAGCAGAGCGGGGACTCAACGACAATGACGTTCTTGCCGCAGTAAAAACTTTCATGCCCCGTGGTGGCCGTGACGAATATTTTGCATTCATCGGGCCTGGAAACTCCGGCACAATGATAGTTTACGGAATTCCTTCCATGCGTATTTACAAATACGTTGGGGTATTTACTCCCGAGCCCTGGCAAGGCTACGGTTTTGACGACGAAAGCATGTTGATGTTAAAGAAAGGCTCGTCAGATAATCGAATCAACACTTATGGAGATATGCGTTATCCTGCTCTTTCGGAAACGAATGGGAAGTATAATGGCAAATATCTGTTCTACTCTGATGGAGCTAATTCACGTATAGCTTTATTAGGTTTAGACGACTTTGAGACCAAGCAAGTGATTCAGCACCCGCTATTTATTAATTGTTATCCTGGTGTGGCTGTTACTCAAAATAATGATTACGTTATTCAATCGAGCCAATATCCAGCACCGTGGGACAACAAATCAACAGATATTGCTGATTTTAAATCAGGTGTTACCTTCTGGAAATTTCATGATCAGTTAGAAGCTACAGAATCAGGTCATCATATTGGACGTATGTTAAAAGAGGAAGCATTTACTCTTGAACTACCTGCCTATACATTAGATTTCTTTGATGCAGGTAAAGCAATCAGTGATGGGTATGTTGTTGGTATTGCTGATAAAGGAGATAATAATTACATATATATTATAGATTATAAAAAACTTGAAAGTGCAGCTAAAACTGTTGTTAATGATTTTACTGTAGTAACACTCGAAGCTGCTATTGACGC
>JAOZLR010000025.1 GCA_029934735.1 Bacteroidales bacterium | reverse complement strand
ATTTAATCGAACTCCTTTGGAAGGGTGCTATTGCATATTTCTCGATTGCAATCATTTATTTTATACTCATACCAAATAGTATAAAAAAACCTTTTGTTTTGGGGATTGTTAATTTTGTTAAAAACAGAAAAATGTAATTTAGAACCACTTAACCTCAAGATAAAATCTCTATCTTTGGTTTTTTTAAAAAAAACCCTCTTGCAAAGGAGGATTCAATCACTTATTGGAATGCTAAAAAAAAATATAGTTATATTTGTTATCCTTTGTTCACTTGAATTTTATAATCTGACTTTTATACCTGAAAGTATTACAAAATTAATTGGTATAGCCGGCATTGGAGTTATTGTAGTTTTCCTTATCATTCACTTTATATATGACCAAAAGATACAGTTCAAGCTTAACTTCAAAATTGAAGTATGGATATTGCTACTTGCCGTTTTCCTAAGTATGTTTATTGCTTATTATGGTCATGGACAAGCATTTAAATACACTTTGGTCGCACAAAGGTTTATGTATGTATATCTTTTCTATTTTCTACTTGCATACCTGAAGCCGGATAAGGATGATTTAATGAAGATTATTGTTTATTTAGCAATTGCGTACTTTATAATATACCTTATTCAATATAGCATCTACCCTTCACGAATCTTCAAGGGAAGGGTTAGTCTGGACAGGGGGACTATTCGAATATTTTTGCCCGGATACACATACTTGCTAACCGCCTATTTTATAGGGCTATATCAATTCTACAACTTCAAGAAACTAAGGTATGTTGCAGTTTCCGGAATAGTAGTGATAATTTTAATACTTCAGGGAACTCGCCAGAGTATTGCTGCAATAGGGCTTCTGACTATAATTAGCATATTATTCAGTAAGCAGGCAAAATCAAAATTTGCATACATTTTTATGATCTTGTTAGGTGTCGTAGCTGTATTTTTCCTGTTTCAGGATATTGTCATGAATCTTATTGAGGTTTCGATGGAACAAAAAGAGAAATCAACAGATGATATTCGAGTGCTCTCAGCAACATTTTTTCTTACTGAATTTATGCCAAATAAATTTGCATATATACTAGGAAATGGAATGGACAGCACAAATGCTGAATATGGAATTCTTATGCAATATTATAGAAGTGCGCTGGGTTTCTATCAAAGTGATGTGGGAATAATTGGTACATATTCAAGATTCGGCCTTTTATTTATTCTGGCCGAACTCGCTATATATTTTAAAATATTCAAAAAAAAACTGCCAAATGATATCATCTTTATTAAATATGTTTTTATTTATAACTTTTTGACTATTGTAACCGGCAGTGATTCATTCAATGGAATGGATGGAATTGTAGCTATATCTATATTACTTTATTTGGTGGATATATCTTTATTTGAATTGGAGACATAAAGAAAATGTTAATCTCCCACCAAATTGAACATTTATATTTTTTTTGTGTTTTATTTTCATAAAATAATAATCAGCTTTACTTTTCATAGTTTTGCAAAATATTTAAAATCAAAATAGTATTAACTGATAAAAATTAAAAAATGGGAGTATTAGTAGGTAAAAAAGCGCCTTTATTTGAGGCTGATGCCGTTGTTAATGGCGGTGAATTTGTTGAAAAATTTTCTCTGGAGCAGTACATTGGGAAGAAATATGTTGTTTTCTTCTTTTATCCTTTGGATTTTACATTTGTCTGCCCAACTGAAATTTTGGCCTTCCAGAAGAAACTGGATGAGTTTGAAAAAAGAAATGTTGCAGTTGTAGGATGTTCTATTGACTCTAAATTCTCACATTGGGCCTGGTTAAACACTGAATTGAAAGATGGTGGTATTAAGGGAGTTAAGTTTCCATTAGTATCTGACCTTTCAAAAACAATATCTGAAAATTATGATGTTCTTGCAGGAGAGTATGATGTGGATGAAGAAAATGGTCAATCTGTATTTGATGGTGAAGCTGTTGCGTACAGAGGTCTATTTTTGATTGATAAGCAGGGAGTTGTACGTCATCAGGTTGTAAACGACCTTCCTTTGGGAAGAAGTGTTGACGAAACTCTTAGGATGGTTGATGCATGGCAATATGTTGAGGATCATGGTGAAGTTTGCCCTGCTGACTGGCACCCTGGCGATGATGCAATGGAGCCAACAGCTAACGGTGTTGCAGATTATCTTGCTTCACACTAGTTCTGCTTAACTACTATAAAACAAAAACCCTCCCTGAAAATTCAGAGAGGGTTTTTTATTATTTAGTGATGTTATTTACAACTTCACAAACTTCTCCTGAATAACAGAGTGCTCATTGATTAGATAAATAATATAAACGCCCTTCGGATATTCACCTACATGTAATCTGTCACTAAATTCTGATGTGCAATTTTCATATTCTTTATCCAGAATTTGCTCTCCCCTGACGTTGAATATCTTTATTGTCAACTTATCTCCTTTCACATTAGCAGCATCAATATTGATATTACCATTTGAAGGATTTGGAAATAGTGACATTGTTATTCCTATTTGACTACCGGGTTCGTTCATTTGGGTTATCTGAATAACGTCTATCGTCACATTTGACTCTGTGAACAGATTACCTTGTCCGTTATCTTCAGCTTTTATGATCAGATTGAACTGTGGATTAATTCCATAATCCAGTGCTTCACTATTCTGGACTAAGATTACTCCGGTCATTGCATCTATATCAAATGCATCATCTGTGTTTCCGGCAGTTATGGAATATGTGATTGTCTGGCCGTTATCAGGATCTATTGCTTCTACTATCCCTACTTCCACCCCATCAGGGCTGAACTCGTCTATTTCAAATGTATAATCATCCATCTCAGGAATTTCATTAACATCTGTCAGATTTACGGTTATTGTTGCCTGTGCCGTGAGATTACCCACTCCATTATCCTGAACCTGAACTGTGAGGCTGAAAACAGGGGTAGTTTCATAATCTAACACTGTCGTATTTATGACTGTCAGTTCTCCAGTTTGTGAGTCTATTGCAAAAGCATCTCCAATATTACCAGAGGTTATGCTAAATGTAAGAGTTTGTCCTGCATCAGGATCAATGGCTACGACTGTTCCTACTACTGCTCCGTTGCTTGAATTTTCTTCTAAAGCAAAACTTTGAGCCAATATTTCAGGAATCTGATTAACATCTGTAAGGACTACTGTTATTGTGGCGTCGTCTGTCAGATTTCCTTGCCCGTTGTCCTGAACTTCTACATTAAGATAATAAACAGGGTTAACTGTGAAGTTAAGAACTGTACTGTCGGCTACTGTTAACTCTCCTGTCAGTGGATCTATTGCAAAGGCATTATCAACATTACCTGATATTATGTTGAATGCAAGTGCCTGACCATTATCAGGATCTGTAGCCTGTACAACTCCTACAAGTTCGCCATTGGCACTATTTTCTGCGATTATGAAACTTTGATCTTCAATTTCTGGTGTTTCATTAACATCTGTCAGGTTTACGGTTACGGTTGCCTGAGCTGTCAGATTACCTACTCCATTATCCTGAACCTGTACTGTGAGGTTGAAAGTTGGTGTTGTTTCATAATCTAACACTGTCGTGTTTGTAACTGTCAGTTCTCCGGTTTGTGAGTCTATTACAAAAGCATCTCCAATATTACCAGAGATTATGCTAAATGTAAGAGTTTGGCCTGCATCAGGATCAATGGCTACTACTGTTCCTACTACTGCTCCGTTGTTTGAATTTTCTTCTAAAGCGAAACTTTGTGCTTCTATTTCCGGCACTTGATTAACATCTGAAAGGCTTACTGTTACTGTTGCATTATCCGTCAGATTTCCCGCTCCATCATCCTGAACTTCTACATTGAGATAATAGACAGGATAAGTGGTAAAGTCCAAAACTGTACTGTCGGCTACTGTTAACTCTCCTGTCAGTGGATCTATTGCAAAGGCATTGTCAATATTACCTGATGCTATACTAAAAGTAAGTGTCTGACCATTATCAGGATCGCTGGCCTGTACTACTCCGACAAGCTCTCCTGTACCAATAGTTTCTTCTATAGTAAAACTTTGGTTATAGATTACAGGTGCCTCATTCTGATCTGTCAGATTTACAGTTATCGTTGCCTGATCTGTTAAGCTTCCCTGACCATTATCCTGAACCTGTACTGTGAGGCTGAAGACAGGGGTAGCTTCATAATCTAAAGCTGCACTGTTTGACACAGTCAGTTCTCCTGTTGTTGAGTTTATATTAAATGCGCTATTTGTATTGCCTGATGTTATTGAAAAGGTAAGTGTCTGACCGTTATCAGGATCTGTAGCAGTTACTGTTCCAGCCAGTGTTCCATTCGTAGCGTTTTCTGCTACTGTGAAACTCTGATTCTGAATAACAGGTACTTCGTTCACATCTGTCAGGTTTACGGTTATGGTTGCCTGCGCCGTGAGATTGCCAACGCCATTATCCTGCACCTGTATTGTAAGGTTGAATGTTGGTGTGGTTTCATAATCAAGCATTGTGCCGTTTGATACGGTCAACTCTCCTGTTGCGGAGCTTATATTGAATGCATTATTTGTGTTTCCTGATGTTATTGAAAAGGTCAGTGTCTGACCGTTATCAGGGTCTGTAGCTGTGACTGCTCCAAACTGGATTCCATTTGTAGTGTTTTCTGCTACTGCAAAACCCTGATCCTGAATAATAGGTACTTCGTTCACATCTGTCAGGTTTACGGTTATGGTTGCCTGAGCTGTAAGATTGCCCACTCCATTATCCTGTACTTGTATTGTAAGGTTGAATGTTGGTGTGGTTTCATAATCAAGCATTGTGCCGTTTGATACGGTCAACTCTCCTGTTGCGGAGCTTATATTGAATGCATTGTTTGTATTGCCTGATGTAATTGAATAGGTCAGCGCCTGGCCTGCATCAGGATCTGTGGCTACTACTGTTCCTACTACTGTTCCATTATTTGAATTTTCTTCTAAAGCAAAACTTTGCGCTTCTATTTCAGGGCTGGTGTTTGTTTCTATCAGCTCAAAAATTCCTATTTCGGGTAATAATCCCTGGGGTACTGAGATACTATCCATATCAACCGAGAGGCCGATATCGAGGCCTGCATCAAAACAGGGTGAGCCATCCTGCAAATGAAAATCTTCTGCAGACGGATTTACGAACATAGGATCTCCTATCACTGAGTTATTGCCTCCTGTGCCATTTGAATAGAGATTATTACTTTCGTCAAGAACTGATGGGGAGGTAAGATTTATGGCTACATCTCCTGATTGTGTGAAGTCGAATATATTATTCTTTGCCGAAAGGTTTCCTCCCTGTATGTGTGTTCTAACATCGTGAAAAACATTATTCTCTATTGTGGTAGGTGTGGTTGATGTTAAACTTAAAATTCCGAATGGGAGATGTTTAAATATGTTATAATATATATTCAAATTATCTGACATTGTTATTACTCCGGGAAGTTCTCCCTCTATTGTATTATAGCATATCTCCTGGCTATCTCCCTGTCCGATATATATTGCGGCTCCTCCATCTCCTGAAGAAAGGGGAGTGATACATTCATTATGATCAAACACTCCACTGATGCTGTTTGGTGATAGTGCGCTATAACTGAAACAGAATTTATTTCCTGAATTGGATCGATCGATGGTATTATGATGGATATTATAATTACTACAATCGTCAACCAGTTCAATGCCGTCGCCGGGAGATTCTGCTTGTGTTTGTCCTATATGAAACCATTTTAGATTAACATCATGGATATTACAATAGGAGATTTCAAGGTTTTCAGCACTATTGGCGTATATACCGTCTTCTTCTATATTGCTTATCTCACAATTGTTTATGGTTACTCCATCTATGTTTACAAGTCTTACTCCGAATTCTGCATTTTCGAAAGTACAGTTTTCTATTTGGATATTATTGTTTAATGATGCATTCTGATAAGGATATCCATACACACGGATGGCTGAGGTTGATAGAGCTACTCCGCTTGCGGTTGTATCTCCTCTTACTATCAGGTCTTTTACTATACAATCTTTTGACCATACAAAATCTATTATGTGATTTCCTGTGTTTGTTGAATACAAGACAGGAAGGTCACCGTCTCCGTAAGATCCTATGGTTACGCCTGTGGCGTTGGTTACAGTATATGTGCTACTTGTTTCACAAATGGTTCCTCTTTTCTGAAGTATTGACTTGCCATTAATCTGTGCTGTATCACTCCAGGGAATGTCTTCCCAATTATCGTAAGGATTTAACATTGTGCCGTTCTGTCCAGGATTACCCGAATTGGTCGGGTCTATGTATATCTCGTCTCCTCCTCCACCTTGTATGATATATTCAAACACGCCCATATCAAAACCATTACCCTGTGGCAAGGGTGTTCCGTCTGCATCTAGCGTCAACCCTACATCTGTACCTGCATCTATACAGGGTGAAGTCGGTAGCAAATGAAAATCTAAATTTGCTGTATCTACAAATTTTGGAGAGTCCGTTATGTAATGGGTATCTTCTTCTGGATTGCAACCATAATAACAATTGTAATCAGATGTCCAATTACCTCCACCACTTATTGCATTCCCACTTTCCATATTCAAAAATATATTATTTTTAATATCAGAAGCATTAGCTCTAATTCCTATATTGTTATGATAAAATATATTATTATAAATATTAGATTGATTAACCGTACTGTAACAGTAAACACCATAACCAAGTGTTGTAAAAATATTATGGTGAGCATTTATTGCTCCATAAGAAGAAATTCCTGAAAGTTCCCCTTCAAATGTATTATTTTTTATCTCAATTGAAATATTAGTCCCTGAACCTACATAAATCCCTGACCCACCCTCTGATGTACTTGGAGCGGTTATCATAGTGTTATTCTTAATGACACCTGAAACTACACCATCGGTATAAATAATACAAAACTTATTACCTGTATTTGATTTATCAATAACATTGCCTTCTATCAAAAAAGTCTCTAAATCATCTGTCATTTGAATACAATCTCCAGGTGCTTGTGCTTGTGTATGTCCAATATAAAACCATTTAGTGTTAACATCATGAATATAACTACTTAAAACTTTTAAATCTCTACCCTTTTTGCAATAGATCCCATCTTCTCCAATGTATTGAACTTCAGTATTAGATACGGTTAATCCTCTACCATACATATTCCTTATACCCCAAACAGCATTTATTAAATTACAACTATCTATAACATTATTTTGATAAAATGAATTATCATTATTCCAAGCCCCCCAAAATCTAATACAACATTTTGCTTTAGGTTTCCCAGAATCCAATGTATCACCTTTTATTATTAAATTTTTTACAGTAATATTTTTAGAATACTGAATATCTAAAATTTCTAAACCTATTGTAGAGGATAATATTATAGGATCTATTCCGCCTCCATAAGCACCAAACACTATATCACTACCATTTGCTATCTCAAATGTGTTGCTTGTAAAAAACTCCGTTCCCCGCTTTTGTAAAAATGTTTTACTATTCATATATGCAGGTGTCCAAGTTAAATCATCCCAAGAATCAAACGGATGAATATTTGTACCGTCCTCCTGTGGATCATTTAAGTTTGTTGGATCTATATATATTGTATCCTGTGCGAATAAGATACTCCCATACAAAACAAGCATTAATATAGTAAAACCAATAAATGATATCCTTAAATGAATTTGCCTGTTATAATTATGGTAATTTACTCTTTTCATATAATGAAAATTAATTATTACGATAGAGTTCTTTAAACAATTATACCACAAAACATGACACACTGAATCTCAACCCAATACAAGTGTAACATAAATAGCATAATGCTTGGGCAGCGTTGTATGCTCTACGATATTGGATAATAAATGGAGCTATCGGAGAGGCTACATCAGATGTCAGTTAGTACATTTATAAAAAGGAAAAAGAAAAAATTATTCATCAAACCGAATACTTTGTTTGAAACATAACAATATTGAATTCGTACTCTCCATATAAGTGATAAATATTTATGTGTTATATTTGCATAAAAATCTAAATCACAAAATGCAAGAAAGGATAAATTTAACTAACTTACATAACTAAAACATCAATTAAGTGTGCGGAATAGTCGGAATAGTAAATAAAAGTCATAACCCTCCTGAGTTAAGGATATTAAAGGAAATGGCTGATAAAATCAGCCATAGGGGTCCTGATGATGAGGGATACTTTATTGAGAACCAGGTAGGTTTTTATCATAAAAGGCTTTCTATCATTGATATTAAAAACGGAAGACAGCCTATGACTTCCGGAACTAACACAATAATCTTTAATGGAGAAATCTACAACTATATTGAATTAAGGGATTCCTTAATAGTTCGTGGATATAGATTTGAGACTAATTCAGATACTGAGGTAATTCTAAAGATGTATGAGGAGTATGGAGAAAGGTGTGTTGATCTGCTTAATGGGATGTTTGCCTTTGTAATTTATGACAAGGTCAAGTCAAACATCTTCATTGCTCGTGATCATTTTGGTATTAAGCCTTTGTATTTTTCTGATAAAAAGGAGCAGTTCATTTTTGCATCAGAAATAAAAGCTATACTTGCACACCCGTCAGTAAAAGCAGAACCTGACTATGACTCAATGAATGAGTATCTGACATTTCAATTTATTTTAGGTGATAAAACACTATTTAAAGATATCAGGAAAGTACTTCCAGGCCATTATATTACAATTAACCTGAATACGATGAAATCAAATCAGGTTAAATACTGGGAACCTGATTTTCATCTTGACTACGATCATACAAAGCATTTTTTCGTTAATGAACTAAAAAGATTACTTGATGACACTATTAAAATTCAATTGAGAAGCGATGTTCCAGTGGGCACATATCTCAGTGGTGGAATGGATTCGAGTATCGTTACATTAATTTCTTCAAATTATCTTGACAACTTACAGACGTTTACAGGTGCATTTAATGAAAGTGAAGATTTCGACGAAACAAAATACGCACGCGAAGTTGCTAAAAAAGCCGGAGCAAAAATTCACACTATTTACCCCACTGCAAAAGATTTTACAGAAATATTACCTAAATTAATATATCATTTGGATGAGCCTGTTGCAGGCCCCGGCTCTTTCCCCCAATATATGGTTTCAAAACTTGCAAAACAAAATGTCACGGTAGCCCTTGGAGGCCAGGGAGGTGATGAGATCTTTGGAGGATACGCCCGCTATATGGTTGCCTATTTCGGGCAGGCTATCAAGGGTGCTATTAAGGAAACTAATGAGGAGGGTGAACACATCGTTTCTCTATCTTCCATTATACCTAATCTCCCTTATATTCATAGGTACATACCAATGATCAGGGACTTTTGGCGCAAAGGCGCTTTCGAAGAAATGGACAGAAGCTATTTCAACCTGCTTGACCGAAGCAGTTCATCAATGGATTATTTTACTGATGATTTCATAAAGGATTTTGACAAAGAAAAGGTATTCCGGCATTTTCAGGAAATTTTTAATAATCCTGATACAAAATCATTCTACAATAAAATGACTCATTTTGATATGTTCGGAAGTTTACCTGGACTACTCCAGGTTGAAGACAGAGTCAGTATGGCAGCGTCTCTGGAATCAAGAGTTCCTTTGCTCGACAGAAGGATTGTCGACCTTGTTTCTAAAATGCCGGCAGCTATGAAATTTAAAGGTGGAGAGATGAAACATCTCTTAAAAAAAGCAGTCAAAGATATTTTACCACCTACGATATATAACAGGAAGGACAAAATGGGTTTTCCGGTACCTTTGCATATCTGGATGAAAAATGGTGAAGTGTCTGACTTTGTTCGTGATATTCTTCAATCAAAAAGTGCAAAAGAGAGAGGGATTTTCAACCCGGATAAGATTGGCCTGTTATTGAATTCAGAAAGACCATTCGGTAGAGCACTTTGGGGTTTAATATCCCTTGAACTCTGGTTTAACCAATTTGTTGACAAATAAATAATTCTATAAAAATGGAAATAAGATTAAATAAAAAGACAATATTTGACTGGAAAGTAAATAAAATTGCAATTATAGGACCCGGGATTGTAGGAATGCCAATGGCAGCTCTTCTTGCAGATGAAAGAATAAAAATTGGAACTGATGAGCCTGCAAAAGTGATTGTAGTTCAACGAAACTCCACAAACTCCGGATGGAAGGTTGATGCAATTAATTCGGGAAAGTCTGTTATTGGGGGGATTGAACCTGGCCTGAATGATATTGTTGAGCGGAACGTCGCAGATGGAATCTTAAGTGCTACTCACAATTATGACCAATTGAGAGATGCGGATGTGATTCTCATTTCTATCCAGACAGACAAAAAAGGATTTGGACCTGATTATGGCCCTTTATTCGGAGGATTGACGAAGTTAGCGGAGGCCTTGCAAAAAAAACCGGAAGATAAAATTCCTCTGATTATTTTTGAATCCACACTTGCTCCTTCTTCTATGGCAACAGTTATAAAGGAGCATTTTGAAAAATACGGATTAATTGAGGGTGAAAATATTTTACTTGGCAACAGTCCCAACAGAGTGATGCCGGGAAGACTCGTTGAGCGTGTGGCAGGTTCCGATAAATTAGTTGCAGGCTTGCATCCCGAGACACCAAAAATGATAAAGCATTTATACTCTCACATTGTTACAAATGGCGAACTGTTTGAGACAAATAGCCTAACAGCTGAAATTGAAAAAACACTGGAAAATGCTTACCGCGATGTCAGAATTGCATTTGCCACAGAAATTGTCAGGTACTGCGACGACAACAATATTGATTTCTATCAGGTCAGAGAAAAAATAAATGAACGCCTGTCGCAGCAGGATAACGCAAATGATGATCCAAATGCAGTGCCTTCAGGAGGATTGCTTATTCCTATGATAGGTGTTGGTGGCCATTGTCTGCCAAAAGATGGTATTCTTCTGTGGTGGAGAAAAATCGAAAGTGGAGCTGATACATCAAATAGCCTGATAATAAAATCCCGAGATATCAATGACTTATCTCCGGCTGAGACAATCCGATTGGCAGAGAAAGATTTTGGTGATTTATCGGGAAAGCGTATTTCACTTCTTGGTGCAGCCTACAGATTTAATTCTGAGGATACCAGAAACTCCCCTACCCTTGCCTTAGCTAAACTTCTAAAAGAAAAAGGTTGCGATGTAACCATACATGACCCGTTTGTAAAAACAGATGATCAGAATTTAATGGAATATGGTTTTCAGGATATTTTCACAAATAATATGCAGGAATCATTGCTAGGAGCAGATTATGCTATTCTATGCACAGCCCACAAATATTATCTTGATAACTATGATAAAATATTTGAATATGCACCAAAATTGCTTGGAATGGTTGATGGATGTAATATCTATGGGAAAGATATATACGAAAAAATTCCAGTCAAATATATTGGAATAGGAAAAGGCAAGAACAAACCTACTGATAGTTTTATTGATTTTGTTTTTAGGAGTTTCAATGCTGTTGAGAAAGGAATTGGAAATGAGCTTGACACTATTATTGAGTTCCTGAATGATAATTACGCAGCAGATGAATTCAACAAAGCAAGGTTTCAAAAAGTAAGAGCTCTAGCTGATACTTGCTCTACAGGATGCAGCATTGTCAATCCTGACAAAATAAGTAACATTGAACCATTTAATGGCCTCTATTCTAAGTTGGTTGAATGTGCAGCTAATGCCCAATAATATTCAAAAATATTTTTTGGATATTAATTTTCAGATATTTATGATAATTTTGATAAGAAGGTAATGGATAAAAAAATAGGAATTGTAGGTGGTGGAATTCTCGGAATGACATTGGCATACCGATTATCGCAAAAGGGATATTCAATAACCATTCTGGACGCAGCAAAATCTACTGGCGGGCTTGCTTCTGCATGGCAGATTGATGATGTTATTTGGGACAAATTCTATCATGTAATTTTAATGTCAGATAGTTATACAAGAAATATCCTGAAGGAGCTGAAACTTGATAACGAAGTTAACTGGGTGGAAACAAAAACAGGATTCTATTCGGATGGCAAACTCTATTCTATGTCCAATTCGATGGAGTTTTTAAAATTCTCACCACTTGACCTGATTAGTAAATTCAGACTTGGGTTTACCATTTTTTATGCCTCCCGTATAAAAAACTGGAAGAAACTTGAAAAGGTAACAGTTGCACAATGGCTTACAAAACTTTCTGGCAAAAAAACTTTTGAAAAGATGTGGCTACCTCTTCTCAAGTCAAAACTCGGAGAAATGTACACGAAAACATCAGCAGCATTTATTTGGGCAACGATACAGAGAATGTATGCAGCAAGAAGAAGTGGGCTTAAAAAGGAGATGTTTGGATATGTTAATGGTGGATATGCTACAATACTTGACAAATTCAACAAAAAACTAGAGTCTCAGGGAGTAAATACTTTGACCGACCATCAAGTAAAACAAATCAGAAAAGACAAAAATAATAAATTCACTATTGACTTCATTAATAAGATGTCTCAGGAGTTTGATGAAGTAATTGTCACAACTCCTTCACCGACCATACCGGCAATGTGTCCTGATATTCCAGACAACGAAAAATCAAAGCTTTCTCAAACTCAATATCTTGGTGTTGTTTGTGCTGCTCTATTATTAGATAAGCCGATATCTCCCTATTACGTCACAAATATTACAGACAAAGGATTTCCGTTTACAGGTGTGATTGAAATGACAGCCCTGGTTAATAAAAAACAAATTAATGGAAAACATCTTGTGTATCTACCAAAATATGTAACTCATGATGATCAGGTCTTTGATAAAAATGATAGCGAAATAAGCAATTTGTTTATTGATAATCTTTTAAAAATGCATCCGCATATTTCCCGGAGCAACATCCTGTTTACAGGTATTGCAAGAGCTAAACAGGTTTTTGCTCTTTCTACATTAAACTATTCGGAGTCTCTGCCCAATACAAAATCAGAAATTGAGGGTCTCTATTTTCTAAATTCCTCGCTCATTACCAATGGCACTTTGAATGTGAATGAAACGATTCAGTTGGCAGAAAAGGCAGTGGAGAAATATTTTTAATATTTAAAAAATGGCAAAGAAAAAACCGACAGCAAGTCTTTCGCTCGACCTTGATAATTTGTGGTCGTATAAAAAAATTCATGGTGGAGATGACTGGAAAGATTTCCCGTCATATCTTGATAGGTTTGTTCCGTTTGTTCTTGATATTCTTGATGAACTTAGTTTAAAGATAACTTTTTTCATTGTCGGTCAGGATGCAGCACTTAATAAAAACGAGAAAGCTATTAAAATGATTTCCGACAGAGGACACGAAATTGGTAATCATTCCTTTAACCACGAATCCTGGCTTCATCTGTATTCAAAAAAGGAACTTGAATTCGAAATCCTTGAAACAGAAAAGCATCTGCTGCAGATTACCGGTCAAAAGACTGTTGGATTCAGGGGGCCTGGTTTTTCGTGGTCGATGGATCTTTTTGAGGTTCTTTTTGAAAACGGATACAAATTTGATGCTTCCATATTGCCCACATGGATAGGGCCATTTGCAAGAAAATACTATTTCATGACTGCTGATCTTACTCCTGAAGAGAAAGAGATCAGGAAACTTCTATTCGGAAGGTTCAGAGATGGATTTCGCCAGGTAAAACCATACTACTGGAATTTACAAAATGGCAACAAGCTGCTCGAAATTCCTGTTACAACATTTCCTGCTTTCAGGGTTCCGTTTCATCTTAGTTATCTGCTCTTTATCAGCAACATCTCTTCTGCCCTGATGAAGCTATATTTCAATACTGCTTTATTAAACTGCAAAATTACAAAAGTACAGCCAAGCTTTTTACTTCATCCGCTGGACCTGATTGGCAGCGATATGGTTGAAGAACTTGCATTTTTTCCAGGTATGAATATCCCGACAGATAAAAAAGCCGCAAAATTCAAGGAAGTTATTAAAATGTTTCAAAATAAGTTTAGCATAACCAGTATGGGAAAACATGCTAATTCGATTAATGTCTCAAAATAATTTTCATTTTATTTTTTTTGAAAAAATGTCCAAATCATCAAAAATAAATCTAAAGTGGATCGATGCCATTAAAGCATTTGCAATACTTGGGATTTTGCTAAATCACTTCGTTGAGACATTTGGGCCGGGACCTTGGTTCACCAATCCTTCAGGTGGCTGGCCGGATTTCCCAACAAGGATGCACAATATTATTCCGGAGGGAAACATTATCAGGTCAACAATTACCTTTCTTGGCTGGCTGGGAGATAGCGGTCCGGGAGTTTTTATTTTAATAAGTGGGTTAACTCTAACACTATCATCTTATAGAAAGGAAAACCTTTTTGGCACAAAATCATTTTATCAAAAAAGACTGGCCCGCATTTTTCCACTCTACATAACCATTCATGTATTAATATTGGCACTTGCCATTCTTGTTCCAGAAAATCATTTAAATACAGGCAACCCAAAAGTACTGCTAAGTTTATTTGGTCTGCGCTTTACTGACGGGCTTTTCTATTTTATAAATCCTTCATGGTGGTTTATCTGGTTAATATTACAGCTTTATATTTTGTTTCCTCTATTATTCAACATTTTAAGAAAATCAGGGGTTAAGCAATTTCTATTTCTTACTATCGGGTTTACTATTTTATCCCGACTTTCGGGTATAGCCGGATTAAGATACTCTGATCATCTTTCGTATTGGATGAGCGGAATTTTCTTCGGAACGCGCCTCGACGAATTTGCAATAGGAATGGTCTTTGGGCAATATTTATGGAACAACAATTTTAATATTGAAACAAGGTTTTCGAGAAACAAAATTTTTATTTTCTCTCTTACAATATATGTTACAGGATTTATTTCATCATTAATGCTGGTTACAACCCTATTCTCCAACATACTTATCTCCATAGGGCTAACCGGATTATTTTACAGTATTTACAGGTTTTTTTTTAAAGAAGGTAATGGGAAAATTGCAAAAGCAGTCATTTGGTTAGGTATTTACTCTTATGGGATTTATCTATTTCATCAGGCGCCTCTAAGATGGGCGGGTTGTTGTTTTCAGGGAACGATGCACTATGTTGCAGCAATTGGAATCCTTGCTATATCCATTCCTGTTACTTATGCCATTGAAAAATTAATTCCGTTAATTAGTAAATGGATTCACTCATTTAAACAAAAGGATGGAATTAAACTGTTTTTGATTGTGATTGACGTCTTCTTGCTGTTTATTTTATACTTTATGGAGTCGAGGATATCACTAGAATTTAAAAGCAGAGTATTTTCATTGGCATTATTACTTTTAATTATTTTTCAAATCTTACTTAGCTATGATATTTCAAAAAAATGGAACTCAGCATTATTTCTTTTTCATTGGTCTGTTGTAGTTACTGCTTTAGTTCAGCTCTTCATATTCCCGTTTAAAGCAGGAAAAATATCAGTAACTGCAGGAGTTGCAATTTTCGTTGTTTCAATTTTGGTGAATTTATTTTCAAAAAGACGAAAAACTTCATTAATAATTTCTTCATTGATTATTTATGGTGCGATTTTAGGCATAGAGCAATATCTAAAAATATTTAATCCTATTGAGGCCGGTAAGTGGGGCGAATACCAAGCATTAACCCAACATCCCACAAGAGTTTACGGACTTAAACCAAACAAGATAACTCATTTGAGGTATAACAATTACGACTACATTTTAAAAACCAATTCTTACGGATTAGCCTCACCCGAAATATCATCTTCAAAAGATGATTCTACTATATTTAGAATACTTGTTATCGGAGATGCATTTGCAATGCCCGAAGGTATGAGTTATGAAAAGTCCTTCCCATATCTTCTGGAAGAAAATTTACAGAAAAAATTTCCTGAAAAAAATATCCAGGTGATCAATGCAGGTGTTACAGGTTATGGTCCAATGGAAGAGAGTGCACAACTAGCTGAACTATGTCCTGTTTTTAAACCCAACATTGTAGTATATGAGTTTTTTATTAATGAATTTGAAGAAGCATCACTTACTCCGAAAAAGAGATTACAAAGTATTGGATTCATTCCCAGGCCGGGAGAACAAAAGACCATTAAACTGATAGATATAAGCCAATTTTTATATCGGTTTAACAAAATAGTAAATTCATTTAACAAGAAGAGCTATGTTGGAAAGTCAGAGTGGAAATATACAAAATCCTTTCTCCACTATTATGAAAAAGATAATAATAAATTTTATGATACGAAGCATCTCTCAAAAGTAGCCGGATACTTGAAAAACATAAAAGAAACCTGTAAAAGATATAATGTGGATATCAAAATCTATTTCGTACCTGGTCAGATTGCAGTATCAAAACCGAAAGACATCTCCTATTACCCTGATAATGTTGACTTGACGGATTCATCTCAATTTGATATGAATAAACCTAATAATGCTTTTTATGAAATAGCTGAAAGTCTGGGATTAAAGTACCTTGATTTGACAAAAGCACTTAAAACCAGTCCTGAGCAGCCATTATATTACAGAGATTCATGGCATTGGAATCCTAAAGGTCACGAAACAGTCGCAAGAATTATATCTGATGATATTCAAATAAATTAAATTTGCAGTTTAATATTTGGTTAATAAAATAGAATTCAAATGAGATTAAAAAATACATTTCTCACAACACTTATTTTCCTAACCACACTTTCAGCCTTTCCCCAGGACACCTCAAACACAACTAATTGTTGGCTATGCAAAAACAATATCCATAATGGCCAAATCCCATACACTTTCGGATGGAAACATGAAATCCCATACCTAGCAACATCTGCCGGCTTACTTGCTACAGGCATTATCCTTGAGAAAACAAATTCTATTACTTCATATACTCCTTTGGAATTAAATAATCTTAACAGAAACGATGTTATTCCCTTCGATCGGGGCGCTACATATAACTGGTCAACAGGAGCATCAACCGCAAGCGACATTTTATTAATCG
>JAOZLR010000190.1 GCA_029934735.1 Bacteroidales bacterium | reverse complement strand
GAACAAAGGCCAAACGCTTCCTGTATGATAACCATTGGGGTTAAAATGCTTGCTGTTCTCTTTTACTATCCTGGTTCCCCAGTCGGTGGAGAAGTTTCCCCCTGCAAAAGCAGGTAAAATTTCAGTAGCCTTTTTATCATCTGCCTGCCCAAAAAGCATTGGGATTGCCGGCATTATTGTCTGTTCATCAATAAACGAACCGTCTTTGAGCATTCCGTGATAGTAATACCTGGATTTTGAGTTCCAGTATTTCCCGTTTATTGTTTTTTTGACTTTTTCAGCATCTTTTTGAAATTTCAAGGCCTCCTTATTGAGGTTTATATGTTCGGCGAGGTATGCCGCCTCGTCGAGTGCGGCGGCCCAGCATGAAGCAAGATATAGTGATGTATGCGAACCGAATAGTCCTCCTCCTTCAACCCAGCCGTGACCCACATTTGTATTCTCAATCAGATTGTCGTTATCGGTATCTGTTGAATAGCAATAGTCAATAGCTTTTTTGATATATGGCCAACTCTCTTTAATAAAATCAATATCCCCTGAATAATGAAGGTAGCGTCCTGCTAAAGCGATATACAGCGGAGTTGCATCTGAGGCATCATAATGGACAAATCCTGATGTGCTAACCTCGTGGAAAATCTTCCCGTTCAAGTCCTGAAATTTTTGATAAAATTCAAGCATTGATTTAACCTTCCCGAAGTCACCATAATCAAGTAAAGCAAATCCGCTCCATTCGCCATCACGCCCAAAATACCAGCCATATCCAGGCCTCCCGCTTATTTTATGACCGCCATCCCAGCCTGTGTTTGTGGTTGAATATCCTGCAACAAGAGATTTACCAAGCCCCGGAGTGTTTACGAAAAATCTATCGGTTGCTACAATAGCCCATTTGTATCCTTCATTAAAAATGCTGTCTGGAGTTTCTATCATAAGTGACTGTGAAAGAAGGCTGTCATAATAATTTCTTGAGTTGTTATAGATTTGTTCTGTATTTGTTGCAGCAGCAACATAGGTGTTTATTGTATTTTCGGACGACATATTATCTGCTGCAATTATAATGTCAAATTCTTCTTCCGGCAGGAGATTGAATTGAAAAATGCCCATTGCCTGAAATTCATTTGTGCTCATCGGCTCAAATTCAAAATATCTGTTTTGTTGATCTCCTTTTTGCCATGTAATATTGAAATCGGAATATTGACCAATATCCATATAAAATGGCTCCATATTTGAACCAATTATGCAGGAGTAATCTTCACTCTCATTTTTGATAATAATTGCATTCAGGTTGATGTCGAACCCACAATTAATAATTTTAACAGCATACTCAGAATATGGCCACATAAGGCGCAGATTGCTCTTGAACTTAATAAATAATGAGATTGGCTCATTTCCGTTGAAGCTGTAGTGAATTATAACTTCTGCATCAGTTGGGGAGGCTGTGATAATCTCTTTCAGGATGGAATTGTCAATATGATAATTTCTGGTAAATGATTCAGGTCTGACCTCAATTTTGGGTGTCAGGGTGTTTAAATTGATTATGGAATCCGAGTTCTCAAATTTTATCCCAACCTCATAATCTCTCAAAGCCATAAAAGGATGCGACCAAATCTCATCAATTCCGCCATTTTCCTTTCCCATCACAAGCATTCTTTCGCCTGCAATGTCCCAGAAATTGTTTGTCGCTTTTTCTTGATTAATCACCATATTGCCTGGTGTAATGTGCCAGGGTTTTGGGAAACGCCTGAAAGTTTGTGAATTATAGAATTCCTGCCTAAGAACCTGTTGTTCATAATAGTGCCAATAATTCAAATCTTTATATTCATCTGTATTGCTGAGGTAACTAATAGAGTTATTCAGAAATTTTTTGAGGTGTAGCCTGTTTAGATTATCAGCTGTAAGGCAAACATATTCTCCAAGAGCCAAAACTCTGCCTTTGCCAGTCCAGTATTCCAGCATTAGTTTAGAGTTCTCCCTGACAAAAATATAATCCCAGTCGACGGCAACAACTGCGCCGTTCAGAATGGGAGAGTCATCAAAATAACCGATTTGACGAACTACAGTATCGCGCATTAGTTTCATTAAGTATGCTCCACCGTTCAGACCATCAAAAACAGGATGACTTTTAAAAGAGTGAAGACCAAGCATCCTTCCATAACCGTTGTCTGAGGCTTTTTTGTATCTTATCTCAGGAATATTTGGCTCAATTCCAAGTGTGTTAATCATTTGGAAAGCTTCGAGAGTAAGTAGCATCTTTCCGCCGTTTGTCAGATATTGGTTAAGTATTTCAATCGTTGCAGCAGGATACTCTGTTATTTTAGTTGTGTCAGAATAATGATACCATAATACATCAAACTTTTTTAATGAATCGGTATTTGTAATTTTAGAGAGAGATAATTTTTCGGTTGTGTACTGAGGATTGTCTTT
Organism: Bacteroidales bacterium; assembly: GCA_029934735.1. GTDB lineage: Bacteria > Bacteroidota > Bacteroidia > Bacteroidales > JAADJA01 > JAADJA01. Next base: position 3,175 of record JAOZLR010000190.1, on the reverse strand, counting down.
TAGGAAGTTAAATGCTGCAATTGTCTCTGAGTCAGGGTTGTCATTAATTAATAATCCTAAGTGGATCTTTTGTGCAAATGAAAATACACTAACTGTCATGATTAGAAGGAATGAAGCCAGTACTCTGTAGTATCTTATCATTTGTTTGGTTTTATATTTTTTAAAAGTAGTCGTAAAAGTATAAAAATATTTGATGGTGAAATTAAGGTTTTACCAAATACAAAAAGACAAATTGTAAAATGCCTCGCTGAAAAAAATCATGATATTGAATCTTATATGAAAGAAAACAAAATTAAACTTACAAAAGAGAGTGACCTGATAAAACTTATGGAATACTGTAACAGTAATAAAGAGTGATTTAACCCACCATTATTGTTGATTTTGCATATTGATATTTGCTGCTTATAACTCTTCTGCTCAATATCATTGCAATGGAAAGAATTCCTATCCTGCCAACAAACATTGACAGGATGATAATGATTCTGCCAGCATTCGACAGTGATGGGGTAATCCCTGTGGAAAGACCTACAGTTGCGAAAGCTGAAACCTCTTCAAATACCAGTTTCATAAACCCGGTGTCAGGTTCACTGATTGTCAGGGCAAAAGTAGATAATCCAATGACAGAAAGAGCATAAATTAGTATTGTATATGCCTTATTAACAATGTCATAAGGTATGTTTTTTTTAAAGAAGTCAACATGCTCTTTTCCCCTTATTGTTGCTATTGCCGACCTTAAAGTAAGTGCAAAAGTGCTGACCTTGATGCCACCACCTGTCGAGCCCGAACCCGCACCAATAAACATCAGAATTAAAAAAAAGAATAAAACAGGTTTGGATAATGAAGCTATGTCAACAGTGTTAAACCCGGCTGTACGTGTTGTGACAGACTGGAAAAAGGAAGCAACCACCGCACTAATGAAATTTTTTCCCGCAAGGGTATTGTTGTACTCAAGGATAAAAAACAGAATTGTACCGGCCAGTAATAGAATCCCTGACATACGTAATGTTATTTTCGTACTGACATGGTATGATTTCCATCTAAAATTAAAGCGCTGGCGGATATTTGAGATTCCAAACAAATCCTGTAAAACAAAGAAACCAAGTCCGCCGGTTATGACTAATAATGAAATAATGAACTGAAAACTGATAAGATTGTGTTTCCCAACTTCATAGAGGTTATCGCTAAAAAGTGAAAATCCTGCATTGTTAAATGCAGAAATTGCATGAAAAACAGAAGAGAATATCTTTCCTTCTTCATTTTTGAACGGAATAACATCTTCCCATGAGAAAAAGAGCAGGATACTCCCTGCAAGTTCAATTAAGATACTCCATTTGATAATTGATCTTAAAATTTTGCGTGTGTCTGAAAGCTGCTCAACACTGAGCAAATCTTTTATGATTGACTGGTATTTGAGGCCTCCGGTACGCCTGGACAGAGTTACAAAAAAGGCTGCAAAAGACAATATGTTGATTCCGCCAAATTGTATTAGCAACATAATTATAACCTTCCCTTTGAGGGTGAAGAATGTAGCAGTGTTAACAACTGTGAGACCGGTCACACAACTTGCACTGGTTGCTGTGAAAACAGCATCAAGAAAGCGAAAATGATGGCCGGTTGTCATTTCCGGAAGCATCAGTAATCCTGCTCCGGAAAAAATGAGAGTGACAAAAGAAAGGGTAAGCAATGCTGCCGGGCCAATTTTTAGCCTGGCAAGATGCGATGCTGTATGGCTAATCTCAAGAAGTACTATTATCAGAAAGTAAAATTGAAAAATCAACAGCGTATGGCTTTTAATGATCTCCTTTATTGATGAGATAATAAAAACTGACTCAAATGCCCTTGGAAATAGTGCGTCGAAGAAAAACAGAAAAAGGATTATCCCCTCAAACCACCTTCTTCGTATAAATTCCAATGGATGAAAATCGTAAAAAAGAAGAATTAAATATCTGATTAGAAAATAGACAAGGCTTATCCTGATTATTAAATAATTATATTTGTATGTTGTTTCTGTTTGTGGAAATCCGTAATAATGGATAGTCCCTGCGAGAACGAAAACAGTAATTATCAGGGTTATAAAGGAAAGGGTTTTTAGAATGTTCGTTTTTGAGTCGAAAATATAAAGATTAATCTTTTCCCTTATTTTAAAGAGTTTGTTAGCCATTGTCTAACTGTTTATCTCGATGAACTTCTGAATATCACTTTCTTTACCAAAAATGAGCATATTATCCTGATTTTCAATAACAGTTGTAGATTGTGGTACTCCCGTAAGGTGTGATTCTGTGGTTGTTTCCCCATCTTTTTCAACTTCAAAATCACGTTTAACAGTAATCAGATTTATTCGATAATTATCTCTTAATCTGATATCTCCAAGTGTTCTCCCGATAATTGCCTGGGGTGGTTCTATTTCTGCTATTGAATAACCGTCGGGGAGCTGTAGATATGAAATAATACTTGGGTTCACCAAACGCTCAGCAACAAGAGCACCTACTTCAAATTCCGGTTGGAATATCTCTTCAATACCAAGCTTTTGAAGTATAAGTTTGTTGGCATCTCCTTTTGCACGAGCTATAATACGTTTGACTTTCAACTCTATCAAATTTACCGCACAAAGCAGTAATTGCTCAAACTGTTCACCAATAGCAATAACAACTGCATCAAAGTCCTGTATGTTTTGCATTAAAAGGGCTTTCTTGTCGGTTGCATCTAATGCGACCGCATAAGATACTTCTGAGGAGATATAATCAATTCGTTCCTGATTAGCGTCAATCGCTAATACTTCTGCACCCTTTTTTGATAGCGATTTGGCAATAGCTTCGCCAAACTGCCCAATACCTATTACTGCAAATTGTTTGTTTTTCATAATAGAAAACCTGTTTGATAATCCACAAAAATAGCCACAATTATTAATAATCAAATTCTAATCACATTATTTTTAGAAAATTCAGCAATTTTTGCACGGCTCTTCCACGGTGACTTATTTGATTCTTCTCATCAAGACTCATTTGAGCAAAAGAGAGATTATAGCCATCAGGCATAAAAACAGGGTCATATCCGAAACCTTCTCTGCCTTGTCTTTCTGTTAGAATTTTACCATCTACAATACCCTCAAACAGTATCTCCTTGCCATCAATAATTAGTGATATTACAGTTCTGAATCTTGCCTTTCTGTTTGATA
>JAOZLR010000189.1:3879-5622 GCA_029934735.1 Bacteroidales bacterium | reverse complement strand
CCCTTTTTTTATAATTTTGCAAACTATAATTTTATAAATATAAATACTAATTATGAAAAATCTAACACCCTTTATTATTTTGACAATTAGCTTATTACTAGCTTCTGTTTTAAATGCACAAACAGTTTATACTGATCCTGAGTATCCTATTGCGGATGAGGAGGTAACAGTATATTTTAATGCAACAGGAACCGACCTTGAAGGATATACCGGAGATGTTTACACACATACTGGTGTTACTGTAAACGGACAACAATGGCAATATGTTATTGGAGACTGGGGTATTAATAGTACACAACCACAATTGACATCCCTTGGAAGTGATCTGTACAAACTTGATATGACCCCTTCAATCCGTGATTTTTACGGTGTACCTGCTTCCGGCAATATTTCGGAATTGTGTCTTGTCTTCAGAAGCTCTGACAGCCAAACACAATCAGCCGACCTTTTTCTGGATGTGTTTAGTAATGACCTTAGCATTGTAATTCAGCAACCTCAGTCATCCGGCTTGTTAGTGAAGCTTAATGAGTCTATTGAAGTTGTTGCTGCGAGCCCTTTGGCTGATAGTATCTATATGTATGTTAATGGAGATGAATATGCTTCTGTAGCAGGAATTACAATTGAAGAGACTATTCTTGCAAATAACTTTGGAACTAACTGGACAGATATTTGGGTAAAATTCGTTGCTAAAAATCAAACTGCAACGATTGCCGATTCATTCTCCTATATTGTAATACCCGATCCCCAAATATTAGAGTTGCCTGATGGAGTTGTTGACGGAATAAATTATATAAATGAAACAACAGTAATTCTATCACTTTTTGCATCTGAAAAAGAGAGTGCTTTTGTGATCGGCGACTTCAATGACTGGACACCTTTTGAAGAAGGCTATATGAACAAGACACCAGATGGTGACCGCTATTGGATTGAACTTGATAACCTGACTTCAGGTGAAGAGTATGCCTATCAGTATTTTGTGGATGGAATAGTAAAAATTGGAGATCCCTATTGCGAAAAGGTACTTGATCCGTGGAATGATCAATATATTTCCAATACAACTTATCCTGATCTGAAGCCTTATCCTTCGGGGCAGGATGGCATTGTTTCAGTTTTTCAGACTAATCAGCAGGAGTATGAATGGCAGAACACAAGTTTTGATCCTCCGGCTGTAACTGACCTGGTTGTTTATGAGCTGTTAATCAGGGATTTTATTAATCAGCATACTTATTTGTCACTTATTGATACTCTTAATTATCTAAAAAATCTTGGAGTAAATGCCATTGAGCTAATGCCTGTTAATGAGTTTGAAGGAAACCTGAGTTGGGGTTATAATCCTAATTTTTATTTTGCGCCGGATAAATATTATGGTCCAAAAAATACTTTGAAACAATTTATTGATGTCTGCCATGGCGAAGGTATTGCCGTTATTCTTGATGTAGTGTATAACCACTCTTTTGGTACATCACCTTATGTAAGATTGTACTGGGATTCGCAAAATAGCCGCCCTGCAGAAAACAGTCCCTTCTATAATCCCATTGCAAAACATGATTATAATGTTGGGTATGATATGAATCATGAAAGTCCTGCAACAAAGCAATATATCAGTAGGGCCTTTAAATTTTGGTTAACAGAATATAAGGTTGACGGATACAGGTTAGACCTTTCAAAAGGATTCACCCAAAAAAACACGCTTGGAAATGTAAGCGCCTGGGGTCAGTACGACCAGTCAAGAATTGATATACT
>JAOZLR010000189.1:0-3779 GCA_029934735.1 Bacteroidales bacterium | reverse complement strand
AACTCAAATGGCTCATATAATATTAAGGATACAACTATTGCACTACAGCGGCAACAGCTTGCAGCAGCATTCTTCTTTACAATTCCTGGCCCGAAAATGATTTGGCAATTTGGAGAGCTTGGTTATGACTATAATATCAACTATCCCGGAGCTATCGGTGGAAGTGAACATCGCACAGGTGAAAAACCAATACGCTGGGATTATTATAATGATTACAGACGTTTGCTGCTATATAATATTTATGCATCTCTCGCTGATTTGAAGAAAAATTATGATGCCTTTAAAACATCCGATTTCGATTTGTCATTATCAGGAGATACAAAAAGTATCCATCTTAATGATCCGTCAATGAATGTTACAATTATCGGCAATTTTGATGTTACGCAACATGATATGTCTCCGGATTTTCAACATACAGGAATGTGGTATGATTACTTTTCGGGTGATTCTCTTGATGTTACGAATGTTGGCGGAGAAATAGCTCTTGCTGCCGGTGAATACCGGATTTATACTGATGTGAAACTTGAAACTCCGGAGATAGGACTTGGCATTGATGATGTTTCTGTTGAAAGCGGGAAGATAAGTTATGCATATCCCAATCCGTCAAAAGGTGAAGTAAACATTGCCATTTATCTCAGTAAGAAATCAGATATAGAACTGAATATCTACAACATTAACGGCCAAAAGATTAGAAGCCTTGTAAATGAGAATTATAGTGCGGGAAACTATCAACTTGAGTGGGATGTAATGACTAATAGCAGCATGAGAGCTGGAAAGGGGATTTATTTCTATGAACTGAAAGTGGATGACAGGGTAGAGGTTGGCAAGATAATTTTGTATTAACTGGATCTTTATAAATATTTGATGTTGAAAATGCGGAAATATTAAGGGTAATGAGGTTTGCTGATGTAATAGGACAGGAGGATGTTAAGAAACGGTTGGTGAAAACTGTGAAAGAAAGCAGGGTTAGTCATGCACAGCTATTCCTGGGGCCTGAGGGTTCAGGAAAACTTGCGCTGGCTATTGCTTATGCACAGTACATCAATTGCACAAATAAGCAGGGTGATGACTCCTGTGGTGAATGTCCGTCCTGTGTGAAGTATCAAAAGTTCATTCATCCCGATCTGCATTTTATCTATCCCACAGCAAAAATTAAGAGTATTGAGAAGCCAATGAGTAAGGATTTTATCAAGCAATGGCGAGAACTGCTATTTGAAACAAATTCTTACATAAATCTGCCTGATTGGTATTCGAAAATTGGGATTGAGAGAAAACAGGCAATCATTAATGCCAGGGATTGCAATGAAATCATAAAAACTCTTACTTATAAGTCATATGAATCAGAATATAAGGTGATGATTATCTGGATGGTTGAGAAACTTTTCCATGCTGCTGCACCAAAAATTTTGAAGGTTCTTGAGGAGCCGCCAGATAAGACTTTATTTCTGCTTGTTTCCGAAAATCAGGATTTGATAATAAATACTATTTTGTCTAGGACACAATTAATAAAAATAGGTCGTCTTGATGATAATGATCTGTCCAAAGCTCTTATCAGTGATGGATATGAGCCGGCAGTTGTTAATGATGCTGTGCGTATTGCCGGAGGCAATTACCTTGCTGCTGTCAGGTTGATATCGCAATCGGATGATGAAAGATATAACTTTATAAATTTCAGGGACTGGATGCGTAATATCTACCAGTTTGATGTCGAGAAGCTGGTTAAATTTGTTGCTGAAATGTCGAAAAATAGTCGTGAGAAAAATAAAAGTTTTCTGAATTTTGCTTTGAGATTTACACGTGAATGTCTCCTGATGAATTATGGCAGTGGTGATCTGGTACGTGTGAGTAGTGAAGAGTTGGAATTTATCAATAAGTTTTATCCTTTTATAAATGAGAGGAATAGCAGCTTGATAGCCGAAGAACTTGACAAGGCAATTTACCACATTGAACGAAATGCAAACCCGAATGTTTTATTCATGGATTTATCGCTTAAATTTGCCAAATGGCTAAGAAAATAGTTAGAGATTTTTCCATATAGATAAAAGTGTTAATTTTGATGCTTAAAAGTACTACAATATAGATGAAAGATAATAAATTCGATATAACAGAAAATCCATTTTTTACAAGAGGGTGCTGTGAGATGCCCAAAGCCGGTCATCCGGGTGAGAACTACCAGGCAGGATGTGCTAAGCTGAATGCCTTTAACTGGCTGGAAGATATTGAGCAACCTGATTCGGCAAAGGTAGTTGATGTTGTTGAAGTGAGGTTTAAAAATAGTAAAAAGGATTTCTTTAAAGTGCCGTCCGACTTGAAGTTGCACGATGGTGATATTGTTGCTGTCGAAGCATCTCCAGGGCATGATCTTGGAATAGTTACCCTGTACGGAGAATCAGCCAGATTGCAAATGAAGGTCAAAGGTCAGGAAATAAATCCCGATCTGATGAAAAAGATTTATCGCAGGGCCAGGACTTCTGATATTGAAAAATGGATATTAGCTGTCAAATGCGAAGAGAAAACGAAAAAAGAAACCAGGAAAATTGTTGAGGACCTTAACCTTGATATGAAAATCAATGATGTGGAATATCAGGGTGACAATACTAAGGCTATTTTCTATTATACTGCAAGCGAAAGGGTTGACTTTAGGGAGTTGATAAAAGTTCTTGCCGATATGTTCAGAATAAGGATAGAAATGAAGCAGATAGGTGCACGTCAGGAGGCAGCTCGTCTTGGTGGTATTGGCTCCTGCGGCAGAGAATTGTGCTGCTCAACCTGGAGAACGAACTTCACATCCGTATCAACAAACAGTGCACGCTTACAACAGCTTTCATTGAATCCTACAAAATTAGCCGGACAGTGTGGGAAATTAAAATGCTGCCTGAATTTTGAGAATGATTTTTACAGGGAAGCTATGAATGAGTTTCCTTCACCCTCTATAAGGCTTAAAACCAAAAAAGGTACTGCAGTCTATCAGAAAGCCGATGTCTTTAATAAGCTGATCTGGTACTCATATTTTGGTGATAACTCAAGTATGATGGCAATACCCCTGGATAAAGTATTGGATATTCTTAAGAAGAATAAAGACGGAGAGTTGCCTGAAAAACTCGAAGATTTTGCTCAAACCCAGGAAGCCCAAACAGAATACAAAAACGGTGAGGATGAACTGGATATGTGGAAACTGGATGACAGCTTTTAAAAATATAGATAGTATTAATATATGAGGTCCTATTTAAATATTACCCTTTTATTCTTTATAATGATGCTGTTGCTTTTGTCGTGCGATCCAAACCGCGTTTACGAAAAAAATATAGCAATCGGCGATGGTATCTGGAATAAGGATTCTATTGTGACGTTTGATATGAAAATTGAAGATACCATCCAGCCCTGTAATTTTTATATTAATATCAGAAATTCCACAGATTTCAGGTTCAGTAATTTGTACCTGTTTATTGACACCTATTTCCCTGACAAGACACACGCACGCGATACCCTTGAATTTATTCTTGCCGATACTGACGGAAAATGGTTCGGCAAAGGCTTTGGTAAGATCAAAGAGAGCACTGTACTATTGCGCAGAGGCGTTCGATTTCCAATGAGTGGCCAGTACCGTTTCACGATGGAACAGGCAATGAGAACAGATAACCTTGAAGGTATTGATGATGTTGGAATGCGGATTGAGAAGACGGTGAAATAGGGTATTTTTTAGGAAATTGTATCGCGCTGTTCCGGATTTCAGTGTAAGCTTGTGAGTGAGCCTAATCCGGAACCTGATATTATGAGAC
>JAOZLR010000188.1 GCA_029934735.1 Bacteroidales bacterium | reverse complement strand
TAAAATATATTTATTGTATTCCGTTTTATCCTGTTTATGAAATTCCGTCTTGATCGGAATATAAAAGACCGGCAAAGATATTAAATGATTTACAATATCATGCTGGATTAATCGCATTGCATCCTTTTCTGTGGTGACAATTATCTTATTTTTCCTGACAATCTTCTCAAATGTTTCAATTATTTTGGTAACATCTTTTTCAGAATAGTTATGATGGTCAGGAAATTTTATCACTTCCAGTTCATCACAATATTTCTTAAGATATACTTCCAAAGGATATGAATTAGCTATGCCTGCGACAAGTAGTATTGAGGTGAAGAATATTTTCTTAGCTTTCATCTCTTCACCATTCAGTGATGTGAATTTTCCGTGTTCGATATATGAGAAAAACACCTTTTGCCGGCTCTTTGGCTTGATCTTCTCCACAATATCTTTTCTGACAATTGGAGATAGTACTTTTGAGCTTTTTGTGACAATGATAATATCTGCCCGTTTTGCCCCAGACCTGCACTCCCGCAATCTGCCGGAAGGGATTGGATAATCATTTGTATATAGATTATGGTAATCAGTCAGCAAGATGGAAAGTCCCGGCTTTATATATCTGTGTTGAAAAGCATCATCAAGTAAAATAATGTCGGGATTAGTAAAGTTTTGCAATTCGTTTATCCCATGAACCCGCTTTTCATCAACTGCAACTGTTATCCCTGGAAATTTTCGGTGGATTTGAAATGGCTCATCCCCAATTTCTGAAGCTGAGCTATTGTCTGAGGCAATAATGAAACCTTTGGTTTTTCTTTTATATCCTCTGCTTAATGTGGCAATTTTAAATTCATCCTTTAAGAAATTGATAAGATATTCAACATGGGGAGTCTTCCCTGTCCCTCCAACGTTGAGATTACCTACCGAAATTATAGGTTTGTCAAAGGACTTTGATCTCAGTATGTTCCAGTCGAATAGCTTGTTTCTAACGGCAGTTGCAAAGGCGTAAATAAGTGAAAATGGTAGTAATATGAATTGAATGAATTTCATCCGATAAAAATACAAAATTTTATATAAATTTGAACCGCTAAAATTTATTTGAAATGAAAATCAAAGAAGTAACATACGAACTTGAAAGGATTGCCCCTTTGAGTTTGCAGGAATCTTATGATAATGCCGGGTTGTTAGTTGGTAATAGTGATGCGGAAATAAGTAAAATATTGATTTCGTTAGATGTAACTGAAAAGGTTATTGAAGAGGCTTTATCCAAAGGCTGCAACCTGATTATTTCACATCATCCGGTTATTTTTAAGGGACTTAAAAGGATAACCGGCGGAACTTATGTTGAAAGGATCGTGGCTTCAGCAATTAAGAATGATATTGCCCTGTATGCGATTCATACTAATCTTGATAATGTTGATCAGGGTGTAAATTCAATTTTGTGTGATAAGCTGGATCTTATTAATAAGGAGATATTATCTCCCCAAAAGGAGTTGCTTAGGAAGCTTGTAGTTTTTTGTCCTGTCGGCTATGCAGATAAAGTTAGAGAAGCTGTTTTTGCGGCAGGTGCCGGAAAAATAGGGAATTATGACAGTTGCAGTTATAATGGCAAAGGAACAGGTTCATTCAGAGGCTCGGAAGATACGAGTCCGTTTGTTGGTGAAAAAGGCAAGTTGCATTTTGAGGAGGAGATACGAATAGAGACAATATTTCCTATTTACCGAGAAAGAGAAATTATTTCTGCATTGATTGAAGCACATCCATATGAGGAAGTTGCTTATGATATCTATTCGCTGGAAAATAAATTTTTGAGTGTAGGTGCAGGAATGACAGGTGAACTCGAAACAGAAGTTGATGAAATTGGTTTTTTGAACAAGGTAAAAAAAGTTACAGGAGTAGGATGTATAAGGCATACAAAACTGACAGGCCAAAAAATTAAAAAAGTTGCTGTCTGTGGTGGCTCCGGCAGCTTCCTGATTGGTGATGCAATACGCTCGGGTGCGGATATCTTCTTGACAGGTGATATTAAGTATCATGAGTTTTTTGATGCTGACGAAAAGTTGGTAATTGCCGATATCGGCCATTATGAAAGTGAACAATTTGCAAAAGATTTAATTTATAGTGTTTTAATTAAAAAATTTCCTAATTTTGCAGTCCTCATTTCAGAGATGAATACGAATGTAGTTAATTACCTATAATATAAATGATTATGGCAAAAACAGTAAAAGAAAAAGTAAGTAAAAAGCCAAAAGTTGAGCCGGTTGAAAAGACTGAAGAGGAGTTTACAGTCGAACAAAAGTTAAAAGCTCTCTATTCATTACAACAGATAAACTCGAATATTGACAGGATCAGAATAGTAAAAGGTGAGTTACCCTTAGAAGTTCAGGACCTTGAAGATGAAGTTGCAGGCCTTGAAACCAGGATAGGAAATTATCAAAGTGATATTGAAAAGATGGAAAAGCAGATTGCTGATAAGCAAAATACCATTAAGGACGGCCAGTCTTTAATAAAAAAATATGAAGCTCAGCAATTGGAGGTGAGAAATAACAGGGAGTACGATTCACTGACAAAAGAAATTGAATTTCAGAGCCTGGAAATGCAATTGAGCGAAAAGCGAATTAAAGAGTCTTCTTTTAAACTTGATGCGGTTAAGGTAGAGATTGTAAAGTCGAAGGAGCTGCTTGAAGAGAGAAGTAAGGATCTTGTAATTAAGAAAAGTGAATTAGCTGATATCATTGCTGATACTGAAAAAGAGGAGGAGGAACTATTAAGCAAATCCGCGGAAAATGAGAATTATATTGAGGAGCGTCTGCTGACTGCTTATCAGCGAATTAGAAAGAATGCAAGGAATGGTCTCGCTGTTGTTCAGGTTGAGAGAGATGCTTGCGGAGGTTGCTTTAATAAAATCCCGCCCCAGGTTCAGCTTGATATCAGAATGCATAAAAAAATAATCGTTTGTGAGTATTGTGGAAGAATACTGGTTGACCAGGAAATTGCCGAAATGGTAAATGAAACGAAATAGAATTTAGTTCGTTTAACTTATAATGTTGAAAGAGGGGAAGGGAAAGTTCTCCTCTTTTTTTTTGTTAATCGTTAAGTCTATGAACAGGATAGTATTTGCAATTGTGTTGGTATTTGTTGGTGTAACTTCATTTGCACAATATACTTATGATTTTAATAAAAATTGTACTGATGCATACACTTTGGTTTTAAACCTTAAATTTGATGAGGGACAAAAACTGATTGATAAAGAGAAGCAATTAAATCCTGATAATAATATCCCATATCTGATCGAGAACTATATCTATTTCCTGAAAGTATTTATTGGTGAGGAGGAGAGCGTTTTTGAAGAGCTTGATGAGAAAAAAGATGATATTATCGACAGGCTTGAAGATGGTGATGAGAGTTCACCGTATTATAACTACAGCCTTGCACAGGTATATCTGCAATGGGCATTTGCCAGAACTAAGTTTAAAGAATATTTTACTGCTGCCCTGGAGATAAACAGAGCCTACAGAAGGCTTGAGAAAAATGAGGAAAAATTTCCAGATTTTTTACCTGATAAAATTAATATGGGCCTTTTACATACTATGATTGGTACTATACCTGATAGTTATAACTGGATTAAGAAAGTTGTTGGTGTTGAGGGTACAGTAAATCAGGGAACCAATGAAATACTTCAGGTGCTGGATGCTTCGCTTAAAGATGAAAAATATGCACATTTTAGAGCCGAGTGCTTGTTTTATCTGAGTTTTATCAAGTTGAATCTCTCAACCGAAAAGGATAAAGCATTGGATTATATTAATATGATAACTAAGAATAATTCTGACAATTCATATCTTACCAGCCCGCTGACTATTTATGCAATGTCGCGCATATATATGGGAAATGGGATGACTGAGAAAGCATTGAGCCTTCTTTTATCAAGACCGAAAGGTAAGGAATATTATCCCTTTTATTATCTTGATTACCTGACTGGCCTGGCAAAACTTCAAAAGCTTGATAAAGATGCCAACATTTATTTCTTGAGGTTTTTGAATGAGTTCAAAGGTGTGAATTATATAAAGGCTGCCTATCAGAAAATAGCATGGTATTATGCTGTTAATGGTAATACCATTATGTATAAGGAGTATATTGCCATGGTTAAGGATAATGGGTACGAAATTGCAGACGCCGACAAACAGGCTGAGCGTGAGGCTGAAAGAGATGAAGTTCCGAATGCAGTTTTGCTTAAAGCAAGACTTCTTTTTGACGGTGGATATTATGAAAGAGCCTTAAAAGGACTCACAACTGATAATAGAGATTTTTTGAAAAATAGCAGAGATTCGCTTGAATATACCTATCGTATTGGACGTATATATCATGGTTGGGGTAAGATTGATGATGCAATACCTTATTATAAGGAAACCATACAAGATGGCTCTCAATCAGAATATTACTATGCTTCCAATTCTGCTCTTCAGTTGGGATTAATCTATGAAAAAAGGGAAGATTATCAAAAGGCCGGGATATATTATGAGAAAGCCAGGTCGATGGAAAATGAGGAGTATAAAAACAGTATTGACCAAAAGGCAAAAGCCGGCCTGAATCGTATTGAAGACAAATAGAGGGGAGCTGACAGCTTGAACAGTCTCTTGATAACTTCGCCACAGGAGATTGGGGTGAGTAAATAGGGGTGAAGCTCCGGAATGTAAAAACAAAGGAATCTGCAAATAAAAGAGTGGAAATAGTCGGTTGTCAATTTTAAATCAAAACACTATCATTTTTTCCCTTTGAGCTTAAGGGCATAATAGAAAAACACTGGAATTCCCACGGCGTATCTTTTAAACAATCTTGAAGGTTCGTTGGACAAGCGGAATAGCCATTCAAGCCCGTTATTTTGCATAAACAGAGGTGCCCGTTTGAAACGCCCTGCCATAAAATCAAGAATTGCACCTCCGGCAATACAAATTTTCAGAGTTTTAAATCTATCTATATTTTTTGCTACCCAAAGTTCTTGCTTAGGAACTCCCATCCCCACAATAAGTAAATCCACCTGTTTATCATTTATTTCATCAACAATCTTTGCTTCCTCAGCTTCGTCAAAATATCCGTCATGGACTCCAACAATATCAATTCCTGAAATTTTCTTTTCGATTTTTGTCTTTGCCTCTTCAGCAACACCTTTTCCGGCTCCCAGAAAATATACATTAAGTTTTTTTTGAGCAGCAAATTCCAAAGCTTCAGGAATAAAGTCAGTGCCATTCATATTCTCCTTAACCTTTTCACCTAACATAGCGGTTCCAATCTTTATTCCAATACCATCATTTAACAATAAGCTGGCGCTGTTAATTACATCTCTGTATTTTTTATTCTTTTGAGCAATATTAAAACAATGAGCGTTAATGAAAAAAACTGATTTTGGCGAATCTGCTCCCAGAAATGTTTCAAAAGTCTGAAGTATTTCCTCCGTATTAAGGAGGTCCATCTTAACATTATAAAAATCTATTTTTGGCATATCAACTACTGATTTAATTTATCTCTACACTTATAGCTTTTCTTTATCTGATGAAAAAACCTGAAACATATAAAAACTCTTTGACCTGAATCTTTCGCTAAGACTTCCCCACAATAATTTACGCAACAACCTGCTTTGCTCTTTAT
>JAOZLR010000187.1 GCA_029934735.1 Bacteroidales bacterium | reverse complement strand
GGGATATGTTCCCGCAGAGATGCTGATGTGCTTATTGAATCCGGAGTGATCAAAATTAACGGAAAAACGATTACTGAACTTGGAACAAAAGTTGCGTCCGGTGATAAGGTTCAATACGGTGATCAAACCCTCAAGAGTGAGAAAAAATATTATGTGTTATTAAATAAGCCTAAAGGTTTTATTACAACAACTGATGACCCGGGTAACCGGAAAACAGTTATGGAATTGGTGAAAACCGCCTGTAAAGAGAGGATTTATCCTGTTGGGAGGCTTGATAAAAGTACAACTGGATTATTGTTGTTTACAAATGATGGCGATGTTGCAAAGCGTCTCACACACCCAAAGCATAGAATCAAGAAGGTTTATCATGTAGTGCTGGATAAAAAGCTGTCTAAAAATGATATGATAAAAATTGCTGATGGTTTTGTGCTGGATGACGGTTTTATTAAAGCTGATGCTATTTCGTTTGTTAATGATTCAGATAATAAAAAGGAGATTGGTATTGAACTTCATTCGGGGCGGAACAGAATTGTCAGACGTATCTTTGAATCCTTGGGATACAGAGTTGAAAGGCTTGATAGAGTTGCTTTCACAGGTTTTACAAAAAAGGACATTCCAAGAGGAAAATGGAGATATCTTAACGATAAAGAGATATCATTTTTGAAAATGTCAAAAAAATAGGTTGGAATTCAAAAAAAATTAATAATTATGCAAAATATTCACAAAGTAACATTATTAAATATGAAAAAATTATTTTTACTGCTTTTTGCTGCATCAATGCTTGCAGCCTGCAACAATTCACAAAACAATGCAACAAGTGAAGCTTCAGCTGATGAAGAGGTTTTAGTAGTTCCTGTTGCCATTACACTTATCGAGTTTGAAGATAAAGCCGACGATCTGGTAGGGAAACAAATTGTATTTACCGCAATCGTTGACCATACTTGCAAACATGGTGGAAAACGAATGTTCCTCGTTGATGAAAATTCCGATGCACATCTAAAGGTGGAATCTGGAGAAAATATTTCCAGTTTTGACGCCAGCCTCGAAGGAAGTGAAGTTAAAGTAATCGGTATTGTAAACGAAAAAGTCATTGACAAAGCTTATCTTGACGAGTGGGAGGAGGATGTTCAAAAGGAGATTGAAAGTTCAAAAAATCTTCATATGGGTAACCATGAAAAGGGTGAAGAGGAGGAAGATGAGACAGAAGAGAGTTTGAACCAGATTAAAAATCTGAGAGAGCAGCTTGCAGAGTCAGGAGAGGATCATCTGTCATTCTACTCTGTGGAATGTATTGAGTATGAAGTTATACCTTCCGAAGAAGATAAATAATTTCTTATCAGGTCGGGGGTAAAACTCCTGACCTTTTTCATTGTATAAAATTTGTAGGGATGAAAATTAAATGGAGGAAATGGAATCGCGCTATCCATCGCGATTTGGGGTACGTGTTTTTTGCGATGACTATCATTTATGCGCTTTCCGGAATAGCAATAAATCATATAAATGATTGGAATCCGAATTATGATATTAAGTACAGGGAGATACATGTTGACATATCCCCTGACCGTAATGAAATAGATAAGCAGACAGTATTAAACATACTGGAACAGTTTGGTGAAGAGGATAATTACAAAAAGCATTATTTTCCAGGAGGTGTAAGACTTAAAATTTTTCTTAAAGGTGGAAATATAGTTATTGATCTTCAATCGGGTGAAGGATTATTAGAGAATGTCCATCGGAGACCGATTTTTCATGCAGTTAATTTTTTACACTATAATCCAGGCAATTGGTGGACCTGGTTTTCCGATATTTTTGCGGGCGCATTAATTCTACTTGCATTTTCAGGTCTTTTTATTTTGCGTGGTAAAAACGGAATAAAAAGAAGGGGTGCTGTTCTAACAATTATCGGAATAATTTTACCAATTATTTACCTAATATTTTTTTATTAAAAAATAATTATATAACTTGCGCCTCTTAAACAACTTAGAGAGGTGTTTTTTCTTATATAATTTAGCGTTAAAGCTTTGATAGAGGGAGCTTTATGTTAAATTGACAGCAAATCAAGTGAAGTGCATATTTAGTTCGGAAAGAATGAAAATAGAGTACTTTTGGTAAAATAATAGAGGTAATTAGTATGTCTGTGAAAGACATTGATGAAAAAAAATTTGATGACCGGGAAAAGGGATTAGTGAATCCTGATGTCGGAAATAAAACAGCTACACCTGATAAAAAATTATTATTGGGTAAGGTTCGTTTTTTTGAAGATATTCTCCTTGCTCTGCCCGATACTCTTATTGTCATTTTTAATAGAGATGGTAAGTATATTGAGGTGTGGGGAAGTCTGGGTTTTACAAATATCAGTAATTTACCTCTTGAAAATATTAAGGGGAAACTCCTAAAGGATATTTATTCCGAAACAGTTGCCACTGTTCTACAAAAAAATATTGAAAAAGTATTTGATACTGAAAAGCCTGATATGTTCAGGCTTCAACTGGATTCTCCTGAGGGTATTAATTGGCAGGAAGTTTATCTTTCGCTTTTGCCTGCACAGGATGGGGATGCTTCTTCAATAGTTGGTGTTTTTAGGAATATTACTGAAATTGTCAAACGCGAGGAGAAGTTTAAATCTTCATCGGAAAAATTTGAAATTTTTTTTGAAAATGCACCGGAAGGATTGGCATTGCTGAATGCAAAAGGAGTAATAAACTATGTAAATAGTACTCTTTTAGAAATTTCTGGGTTTGAACTAAGTGATTTTATGGGTAAAAAGTTCTCTAAACTTCCCATTCTCCTACCTGAAGATTATTCCGGATACGAAAATATTCTTGATACTATTGTTAAAACCCGTGCTAATGAAGTATTTGAACTTGAGTGGAAGACAAAGGATGGTAAAACGCGCTGGGCTGAACTACACTTTGTGCCGGTAACCAGAATGGGGCGGTTTTCAGGATTTAATATTACATTTATTGATATTACGGAACGAAAAATTATTGAGGGAGACCTGATAAAAAGTAAGCAGGCATATAAAATCATTATTGAAAATGCCAGAGAGGCAATATTTGTGCTTCAGGATAATCATATAAAATTTTGTAATTCAAGAATGCTTAAGCTCGTAGATAGTAGTATGAATGAGCTTGAAATAGCACTTATTAACGAATTTATTCATCCGCACGATTATCGTAAATTTAACAAAGCTATCTCTGATAAGTTTTCTGGAAGCACGGGTGAGGAGAAAACAGTTTTCCGAATTATTGATAAAAGCGGAGAGATTAAATGGGTAGAAAGCAATTTTGTAGTTATTGACTGGGAGGGTAAGCCCGCATTGCTTTCTTTCGCAAGAGATATAACATTTCAGAAATATTCACGGGAAAAAGAAAAGCAACATCTTAAAAGTCTTGAGCTTCTTTCTGAGAAATCTATGGAATTTGCTGAGCTTAAGCCGGACGATGATGTTTACAGGTTCCTCGGAGAAAAGCTTCTTGATCTGGTTGAAGGCTCTGTTGTTGTTATTCTTTCGTATGACCAGAAAACAAGTCGTATAAAGATTGAGCATCTTGCAGGGGAAGGAATCCTGAAAGTGAAATTTGAAAAGATCATTTCTGAGAAATATACAAATTTAGGAACAAAAGTTAATTCTGCCCTGGTTAGAGATTTATTATACGGAAAACTACTAAAATATAATGATGGCCTGTTTGAGCTTGGGAATACAATTTTCCCGAGAGCTATTTATGAGGAGGTTAAAAATCTGGATGAACTTGGTGATATTTATATGATAGGTCTTGCAGGTGAAAAAGTGGTTTTTGGAAATGTGATGATTTTCCTTCCGTTGGGCAGACAGATTGATAATTCTGAAACAATTGAAACAATTATTAAGTTTGGCTCAATTGCCTTGCAACGAAATCTTGTAGAAGATGCGCTCCGTACAAGTGAGGAGAAATACAGAAGAATATTTGAATCATATCAGGATGTTTATTTTAAACTTGATATTGATGGAACAATTGCACAAATAAGTCCTTCGGTTGAGAAAACCGGTGGATATACTCCAAATGAGTTGCAGGGGGAACCTGTTGATAAACTTTATGCCGATACTTCAGAATTGTCAGCTATAAACAGAATTCTTTTTAAACAGGGGTTGATAAGAGATAGAGATATCAAGCTGCTAAAAAAGGATAATTCTGTGATATTTGCTTCATTAAATGCAAAACTTCTGAGAGGAGAATCTGGTAGGCCCGTTGGAATAGAGGGTGTTATTAGAGATATTACAGAAAGGATTAATGCAGAGGATGATTTTAGAAAGAGTGAGGAAAAGCTGAGAACCCTTGCCGACTTCACGTATAATTGGGAGTATTGGTTAGACCCTAAAGGGGAAATGGTTTATATGTCTCCATCATCGAAAAGGATAACGGGATATAGAGCCGATGAATTTATGAAGAATTCTGATTTATTAATTGATACAACTCATCCTGATGATCTGGCTTTATTTAAAGAGCATCTTATTGAGGAAAATGATCTGGATGGTGTCCTTGAGCTTGATTACAGGATTGTGACCAAACAAAACAAAGTTAAATGGATAAACCATATTTGCCAGAAAGTGTATGGGGACGATGGAAGATATCTTGGCCGAAGAGTAAGTAATAAGGATATAACAGACCGTAAAATTGCCGAGGAGGAACTTCGAAATAGTGAGGAAAGATTCAAGGCACTATTCTATGAAGCACCGGATGCAATAATTGTTCAAGATTATGAAGGTAAGATTTTAGATACAAACCCTGCTGCCGGTAAACTTTATCAGATGGGAAAAGATAAACTCATCGGAAAGACCATTTTTGAATTTGTTCCAAAGGAAAACAGAAGTGAATTCAAAACGGATTTTTCTATGTGGATTGATGGTAAAATGGATAATAAACGTAGTTTTATATTTACAACCACCGGTAAATCCATTCCGATTGAAATTCACGCAAGCAGGATTCGTTATTCTGGTAATGATGCTTTGATGTTTAACATTAGAGATATAACATCAATAATTGAATCAGAAAAGAGATTAAAAGAGGCAAAAGAAAATGCAGAGCATGCTGATATGCTGAAATCTGTATTCCTGGCAAATATGTCACACGAAATCCGTACTCCGATGAATGCGATAATAGGATTCTCAGAAATATTGTCAGATGAGGAACTGTCAAAGCGTGAGAGAGAAGAGTTTATCAAATATATTACCCAGGGAAGTAATACTCTGATGAATCTAATTGAAGATATTATTGATATTACGAAAATTGAAGCAGGTAAGATTAAGATAAATTTAACCGAATGTAATGTCAGTAATCTGATGGATGAGCTCTATGCTACATTCCTGAAAATCAAGAACAGGAATGGTAAGAAGTCGATGGAGTTACGCCTTAACAAGCCTGTTGTTGATAAAGATTTTTCTATTTCCACTGACCCCAACAGAATAAGACAAGTGTTGTCAAATCTTCTTGGTAATGCGCTTAAATTTACTGATGAGGGTTACATCGAACTTGGTTTTACACTTGAAAGGGAAAATCAAGTCACTTTTTATGTTAAGGATACTGGAATTGGTATTCCGAAAGAGAAGCAGAAACTCATTTTTGAAAGGTTCGGTCAGGTGGAAGA
>JAOZLR010000186.1 GCA_029934735.1 Bacteroidales bacterium | reverse complement strand
TTAATATAAAAAGTCTTCAAAATTACAAACTTTTAGTAATTTAGTGGTGTAAAAACAACAGTTCTGTTGTAAATACTTTTTAACAAAATAATAATTATGGCACGTACATTAATATTAAAACTATCATCTATTGCATTCGCTTTCTTCATCTTATTAGCTGGCAGCCTTTATTCTCAACCGGCAAAGGACTGGACAATTATTTCAACTTATTCCATTCCAGGGAAAGCCTCAGGGCTTGCATATGACGGTACATTTTTCTATTTTGGGATTTATGGTTCGGAAGGCGACCATGTTTATAAATTTGATCCTTCAACAGGAAACAGTGAGCTACTTTTTGTCAATTCCCAGATTAACGACTGCTATGGAATGACGTGTGACGGAGCTAACCTCTATATTACAGACCATGTCACAAGCTCATCCGTTCCGGCTTATGCAATGCAATTAGACTTATACGGCAGCATTCTGTCACAGTTTGACCTTCCTGATCACTATATGTCGGGAATAGCTTACGATAACGGTGACTTTTGGGTAGCCACATACTATCCTGATCCCGGAACCATTTATAAAATTGACTATACCGGAGCCGTTATATCACAATTTACAGCTCCTAATGAACAGCCCTGGGATTTATGCCTTGAAGGTTCTGACCTTTGGGTTGCCGATTACTACGCAGATATGCTATACAAAGTTGACCAGTCAGGAAATATTCTGGAAAGTCACGAAAGTGAAAACATTAAACCGGCAGGAGTTGTTCACGACGGTCAATACCTGTGGTATATTGATGGTGGTACGGGAATCAATAGTACATTATACAAAGTTGATCTTGGTGGCACTGGAAATCCACAAATAAATGTTCCAATTACATATTATAATTATGGAGATATTGCCATTGGAGACTCCGCAACCTGGACTTGTACTATTCAAAATACAGGAACAACAGACCTGGTACTTACAAATCTAATAATTCAAAACGCAGTTCCTGTTTTTTATTATACAACCTTCCCACAAACAATTGCGCCGGGAGGTAGTATTAGTATTCCTATAATTTATAAACCAACTGAACCCGGCCCGTTAAATACAATTGCTATTATCGAATCGAATGATGTATTAAATCCCCAGGTTGAATTAACCCTTGAAGGTAATGCTGTTTTCAATGGTCCACATATTAATGTTTCAGCTACAAGCCATGATTATGGAAATGTGCGGAAGAATGCAACAACAAGATGGTATTTAAATATAGAAAATAATGGCAGTCAACCACTTGAAATATCGGGGATAGAGCTTTATGACGAAAACTTTTATTTAACCTCCGGCATTTCATTTCCTTTTAATATATATGTATTACAAACAGTTCATATAGGATTTTGGTTTAATCCTGGTGAACAGGGAAATCTCTCTGCAACAGCAATAATTTCACATAACGATCCATCGCAGGATCCTGTTTCAATTTCCCTGTCAGGAACCGGAATCGAACAGGATTACCCAATTGGTGAAGAATTCTGGAATTACACCATTACAGGGGGTTACGACAACAGCTTTAAGGCAATTACATATATTCCAGACATTAACAGCGATGGTGTTGCCGATGTCATCGCCTGCTCTGAAGATGGCTTTGTCAGATGCTTTAACGGCAATTCAAGCGGATTAGCAGATATATTGTGGGAAAATGAATCAGGAACAGTATATTCTCAAAATGGAATCACTTCAATTTCAGATATAAATAACGACGGTTACGATGATGTAATAGTTGGCCTGGCCTGGGGAGTAAGAGCAATAAAAGCGATATCAGGAGAGACAGGTAGTCTGGTTTGGTTATACGACACGCATGTTTATGGTGATGGTGGTTGGGTTTACCAGGTTTGCGCAGATTTCGATTATAATAATGATGGGTTCCCCGATGTGCTTGCTTCAACAGGAAACGATGGAAGTAATACAGGTCCAAAACGCATTTTTTGTCTTGACGGACTTTCCGGAACTCCTATCTGGGACACCTATACCGACGGTCCTAATTTTGCTGTTATTGGAGTTGAAGACTTTACCGGCGACGGAAAACCCGACGTTATCGGTGGAGCATCTGACAACAATGAAACACAAGGTATAGTTTACGGAATAAATGGAGATAACGGGAATATTGTCTGGAGTTTTAATGCCGGGGGAACATCAGTTTGGGCATTAGAGCAACTTGATGACATTAATGGCGATGGATTCAAAGATGTTGTTGCCGGAGATTTTTCCGGAAATTTCTATTTGCTCAATGCAACCAACGGAAACGTTCAGTTCTCCGGTTCTGTTGGAAACAAACTTATTCTGAGATTTGAAAGGCTTGATGATGTGAACGGTGACGGATATGCTGATATTGCCATTGCACAAAGCGGAACAAACGCTGTAGTTTTCAACGGATATAACGGCCAGAATATCTGGCTGCAATCTTTATCTGACAAAACCTGGAATATAGACCGAATTGCCGACATAACAGGAGACGGAATAAACGATCTGATTGTCGGAACTCTCTATACAACTAACCGTGGCTATTTTTTAGATGGAGTTACAGGCGAAGAATTGCAGTCAGTATATTATGGAGAAGCAATTGATGCCATAGCCGCAATCCCCGACATTACAGGAGACGGCTCAATGGAAATGGTTGTCGGTGGCAGAAACGGAAAGCTATCTTGTTTTTCTGGTGGAATAAACAGCTCAATGCTAATGGCTGATTTTGAAGCAGACCCAACAACCGGCAATGCTCCCCTTGAGGTACAGTTTACCGACCTCTCTGCAGGTAATATCACCTCCTGGCAATGGGACTTTGAGAATGACGGCACGTTTGACTCCTGGGATCAAAATCCTGTTTGGAATTATGAAAATGGTGGTAACTTCACAGTTAAACTTATTATTGGTAACGGAACAGCTACTGATACGGCTATAAAAGAAGATTACATTTATGTTGATACAGTTACTGGGATAACAAATGTTCAAAATTCTTCAGACGTTAATATCTCCCCAAATCCGTTCAATAATAAAACAACTATTACAATTTCTCTTAAAAAAGAATCTGAAATTTCAGTAGAGATATTTGATTTGACCGGAGAGAGAATAAGAACTCTGGCCAATAATAAAAGCTATCAACCTGAGTTACTACACTTTATCTGGGACAGAAAAACTATTTCAGGGACATTTGTAAAACCCGGACTGTATTTATGTAGGATTGTTATTAATGAGGAAAAACATCTAAGAAAAGTTGTTGTAAAATAATAATTCTCATTTTGGGAAAAATTACATAAATGGCTTCATGACCTATATTTACAATAGATACAACGCTATCAACACCCAAAAAACATTAAAAATTATAGTGTTTTTTACATAAAATTAGTAACATAAAAAACCAAATGCCGTACTAATGTACTGAATTGTGTTATAGAATCAAAGACAAATGTATAGATACTCAATAATTCTGTTCCTGTTATCATTTCAGTTTGCTTTCGCTCAGCAAATTCAATGGGGAAAATTTGATGCCTCAAATTCAGAGCTACCAAATGAATCGGTAAAGTGCATTACTATTGATTCAGCAGGTGGTTTATGGATTGGAACATATATGGGCGGAGTTGCTTCTTTTCAAAATGGAAACTGGACTATTTACAATACTGATAATTCTGATTTACCTCACAACTATATCAATGCGCTTGCAATTGACAAAAACAATGTAAAATGGATAGGCACTGATGGTGGCGGATTAGTAAAATTTGACGGAACAGATTGGACTATATACAAGACATCAAACTCGGGATTACCCTCAAATGTTGTCATGTCTATTTATTGCGATAATAATAACAATGTATGGGTTGGAACATACTTTGGTGGCCTTGCAAAATTCAACGGTGAAAGCTGGCATGTTTATAATGAGGATAACTCAGGCCTGCTTTCAAACAAAATTGTTGCAATAACTGAAGATAAAAATGGTGTAAAATGGATTGGAACACAGGGTGGTGGATTAGCTTCATTTGATGGTGAGAACTGGAAAATATTCACCGAGAGTAATTCGAAATTACCAAATGATTACATCTATTCAATAGCAATCGGAGAAGATAACTCGAAATGGATTGGAACCGGTGGCGGTGGTATTGGTGTATTTAATGATGTTTTCTGGATTACTCTCAACAACGAAAATTCAGATTTGGCTGATGATAACATCAGACCAATTGTAATTGACAGCGACAATAAAAAATGGATCGGGACATACATTGGTGGTTTAAACATATTTGATGATGCAGAATGGAAAGTATTTGATTTTCAAAACTCACCTATTCCCGATGATGAAATAACCTGTATGGCACTAAGTAACCACACAATCTATATCGGAACAGAGAGGTCAGGAATTATTACGGCAGAGGACACTACATATAAAACACTGGCAGTTGTGCCTGCTGTTGCGGTTATTGAAACCGAAGTGCTGAACGAAAACCAGGATACCCTGGCTCCTGCTATGCCACAAGATGACTATTCTAATGCGCTTAACAAAATTGTACTCACCTTTGATGCTGCTGATGTTCATTTTAATCCGGAACGATTAAAACAATATGTGAAATCGTTTAAGATATTGCTGAATCAAAGAGAGCGTATTGATGAAACATATAATGTCACAATGTTTATTTTTTCAGGGAATGTTGATGTAAAACCCAAATCAATTGTTCTTACCGAAGCACAATTAAAATCTCTGCATTGTACTAATGTTGCTTATCTGGAAGGTGAGCATAATTTTACAACTGGAATTAAAAAAGCCTTTAATATGGTTAAGGATGGATATGATCCGAATGGGAATAACCATGTGATGGCAGCTACATATAAGTTTATT
The DNA here is from genome assembly GCA_029934735.1 of Bacteroidales bacterium. Classification (GTDB taxonomy): domain Bacteria; phylum Bacteroidota; class Bacteroidia; order Bacteroidales; family JAADJA01; genus JAADJA01. The sequence continues at coordinate 791 of JAOZLR010000186.1, read as the reverse complement.
CGTGACACCGAAAAAGCCAAGGTTGTAATAAAAGATAATCTGGACAACAATTACATTGTCTTCTCTTTAATAGCCTTCAGCACCGAAAGCTGGAAAATGGAATATAAGGTCAAAGATATGGTTCCTAAAGGAAATGGCTATTATTATGTCATCAATCCTATTTCGTGGAAAGATAACTGGTCTGTAACAGGTCAGATTGGAATGTCAATATTCCGTGGAGACATTGACGTTTCCAATAATATAACTTTCCCGGGAGTTTATGGAATTGCTATAAACAAACAAGTACTATCAAACGGTATTATTAACGGAGGAGTTAAAGCTCAGTTCAACCTTGGAGGATTACAAGGTGAGAGAAACGAATATACTTTTGACAATGATTATTTTGAAGGAATGGTCAACTTTCAGGTTATTCTAAACAGGTGGTTCAACAGTAACTTCAAATTTGAGAAATTCCGCCCGTATGCTTTTGCAGGTGTGGGATTTATAAGCTACAGAGTCCTTTATATGGACCCTAACGGGAAAGTTGTCAACGGTTATGGTTATAAAATAGTGGAAGGCGATCCGGATGCAAACGGCACTGATCCTGAAAAAGATTCACCCGAAACAGATATAATGTTTCCTCTTGGTGGAGGTGTCAATTACAAAATCAATGAAAAACTAAACATTGAACTTGAAGTATCCTCACGATTTATACAAAGCGACAAACTAGATGGCAGAGTCTCCTGGAAAAATGATAAATATATCTTTTTCTCACTCGGACTTACATATAAATTCAGACAAAAAGATTTCCT
>JAOZLR010000185.1 GCA_029934735.1 Bacteroidales bacterium | reverse complement strand
CCCTGAAGAAAATTACGCAAGACCTGATCTTTACAAGGGCGATATTGATTTTGATTCGGATTGCGGAAAAATGCGCTCAATTCATGCTTGCTTAGGTGTTTATCAGCCAACTCAAGAATCTCCAGGACATCATCATTTTTTAAGTTTAGAGCGATTACTATTTTTCTAAAAATGATATTATTATTTAAACGCTTCTCCGGTTTGTGCTGCACGCCATCTTTTTTGCCTCGTTTATAGTTAATCAATCCGTTTAGGAATACTGCGAGTTGGTTATCATAAAGAACCTGATGTGCCGGATCGTCATCTTTTTTTAACCAATCGCTTATTTGCGCCCGTGATGCCTGATAATCGGCCAGGCCAAATATCTCAATCATTTTCGAGTCGCTAAGATCGAATGTGTAGCGGATACGGCGAATAATATCGTTATTAGTCATAGTTGTTTTTTAAAAATTTACATTAACAACCCTATCCCGAAAGCAAGAGAAAAAAGTAAACTTGTTATTGCAAGTTTTTTAAGATAGGGATCTAAATCTTCGGGGATGGTATTTTTGAAAACTACTGCTACGTTAATCCAAAGAAGAGGAATGGTCAGCAAAAACAGCATCTGAAAAGGTGAATGGTAATTCAAAAGCATATATACAAGTCCGGTAATTACAGAGCCAAGCAAAAGAAAAAAATGATACCACCTGGCCTTTTTAATTCCCATTTTAACCACAAGGGTATCTTTTCCTGAATTTCTGTCATTATCTCTGTCGCGCATATTGTTAAGATTTAGTACAGCAGTACTTAAAAACCCTGCTGCTGCTGCCGGTAGCAGAATTTCCCAGTTAAATGAGTGGGTATTCAGATAATATGTCCCTACTACACCGGTTATTCCGAAAAACAGAAATACGAACAGATCACCAAATCCGGAATAGCCATATGGGTGATCACCAATTGTATATTTGACGGCTGCTGCGATGGCTACAATGCCAACAATTAGAAAAATGAGTATTGTAAAAACAGGGATTCCTTTAGTGCCCTCATATATAAGCCAAATACCGGAGATAAATGACAAAATCATGAAAAGAATCACAACCCCTTTCATTTTTTTTGGAGCAATTGCACCACTTTGAACAGCTCTTTGGGGTCCTTTCCTGTGTGAATTATCAACACCATGTTTCGAGTCGCCATAGTCGTTGGCAAGGTTCGACAAAATTTGAAGAAACAGAGTTGTTAGTATAGCAAGGATACATACTTTCCAGTTAAACTCGCCATCGTAATAGGCAAGAAAACATCCAAGGACAATGCTTGAAAGTGACAGAGGCAATGTCCGCAGGCGAAAGGCTTGTATCCAGGGTTTAAGATTCATCAAAACAAAAGTTCAATTTAATGATATCACAAATTTAAGGAAATTTTGGGAACTTTTTAAAATCCGGATCACGTTTTTCAAGAAATGCCTTTTTGCCTTCCTGAGCCTCTTCAGTCATATAGTATAATAGAGTTGCATTTCCGGCCAGTTCCTGAATGCCTGCTTGTCCGTCCAGTTCGGCATTTAATCCCATTTTTATCATTCGCAGAGCCATCGGGCTTCGCTTCATCATTATCTGTGCCCATTCTACTGTTGCGTCTTCTAATTGTTTCTGGGGGACAACCTTATTGACCATTCCCATATTTTCGGCTTCTTTGGCTGTATATTGAAGATTTAGAAACCAGATTTCGCGGGCTTTTTTCTGACCAACTTGTCGGGCAAGGTATGAAGAACCAAAACCTGCATCAAAGCTACCCACTTTCGGTCCTGTCTGACCAAATATAGCATTTTCGGAAGCAATGGTAAGATCGCACATTACGTGTAACACATGGCCGCCACCTATTGCATAACCATTTACCATTGCAATAACAGGTTTGGGAAGTGAACGTATCTGTTTCTGCACATCAAGGACATTAAGCCTCGGCACACCGTCTTTATCAAGGTATCCGCCCTTGCTTTTATAATTCTGGTCGCCGCCGCTGCAAAATGCACGGTCGCCTGCACCAGTTAATACCACAACATAAATATCTGGATTTTCGCGACATATCCTTAGGGCATCGCTTATCTCCGATACTGTTGTTGGGCGAAATGCATTGAGTACTTCAGGTCGGTTGATTGTAATCTTTGCAATATCCTCCCATATTTCAAACAGGATATCGCTGTATTGTTTTAGGGGTTGCCAGTTGCGATTCATATTTTGTTTTTTCAATTCTGTTTATTTCTGTCAAAGATTCTTCAAAATTACAGAATCTTTTTCATTCAGGATAAATTCCTTAATCGAAATTGTTTGTATTTTCACTTATCCTGAAAATGAGACGAAGGTGATTACACCCGATAATTTTGAGAGTTTTATTCTTTGAGAAACCTGAAATAATTCCTCAAAATATTTGCATTTATTTCATTCGGTGTGAAGATCTCTAGAATAGCAGGTTTATCGTTTTGGAGCAAATAAAATGTTTTTAGAATGCTTTCTAATTCTGAAAGATTGGTTGTGGCATAATATGGGACGCCGTAAGCTTTTGCAATATATTCGGCTTTAAAGTTGTGTTTTGCTTCAAAGAATTGCTCTAATTTTCCAGTTGTATCCGGGCCCTCAATAAACCTGAAGATTCCTCCACCGGAATTATTGATGATGATAATTCTTAGATTTTTGCTCAGATAATTGTTCATCAAAGCATTTGAATCATAAAAAAATGCAAGGTCACCAGTTATTAATGTTGTTGGTTTTTTTGAATAATAAGCTGCACCGACAGCTGTTGAAACCACTCCATCGATTCCGCTTGTGCCCCTGTTTGAATGATAAATAAGTTTTTTAATCGGCTTAAAAAGTTGAGTATAGCGAACAGGTGTGCTGTTGCCTAATTGCAGGTCACTTCCTTCGGGAATATGGTGGAGCAAGGTTTCAAAAACCTTAAGATCGGAATATGCGGCAGAAGCCAAATATTTTATGTGCCTGTGTTCGGAACGCTTGCTTTTTTCTATCCACAGATTTTTATAACTGTTTTCAACAGGAATTATGTTAGGAAGCAGTTGTTCAAAAAATGTTTCCGGCAAGAGAGGAATTCCGGCAGAAAGGCAATGGTAAGTGTCCATTTTTGTTTCAACCGGGTCGATATGCCAGTGGTGAGCTGGTTTGTTATTACGAATAAATTGTTTGATAACCCTTGAAACAACAGGCCCGCCAAAAGTGATTAGCAGGTCGGGCTGAAATTGTGCTGTCTCATCTTCAGTTATGGTTGAAACGACTTTATCGATACAGGAGCAGGCAATCCCGTCATCAATATTTGATGTGGTTTCGGTTAGCAAAAAAACCGATTCGTCTGCTGTAATTTCTTTAAGTAGTTCTGAAAGATACTTATTTTCATCCATCATTCCCGCTATCAGGAGTTTTTTGCGGCTATTGTTCCATATTTCTGAAAAATAGTGAATGTCAGCTTTTGGAAGATTTTTATTCTCTGTCTTATTATCGAAAACAGTGATTTCAGAAAAGAAACTTTCAACCTGATTATAAATAGGTTCTACAAAAGGAATATTGATATGTACCGGACCAAAATCAGGATACATTGTCAGATTTATTGCTTCGTTAATTAATTCAGCAGCTTTTTTTAATTCCTGTTTTGTTTTTATCTCTAAAGGTAGTTCAAAACTATTTTTAATATAATTAGCATAAATATTTTTTTGCCTGATAGTCTGTCCGTCGCCCATATCAATCATATTCGGAGGTCTGTCAGCAGTAAGGACAAGTAACGGAATTTTTTGATAATAAGCCTCAGCGATTGCAGGTGCGTAATTCAGGGCGGCAGTTCCTGAAGTGCAGGCAATGGCAACAGTTTGTTTTGTTTGTTGAGCCATTCCCAGGGCGAAAAAACCGGCACTACGTTCATCTATGATACTCAAAGCCTCAACATCGGGGTGGTTTGCAAACGATATGATTATTGGAGCGTTGCGCGAACCCGGAGAAATTACGATATGCTTCAATCCCTTTTTAACAAAGATTTCTGTAAGTAGTGCTATATTTTTTTTATCCGATGTCATTTTTGAAGTCCATTCTTCGGGGACAAAGGTCGGGAAAAATCAGTATTAAATAGGGAATTTAAGGACAAAACTTATAAAACTCTCATAGCTGTTCAATATCAAATAATATTGCTCTATAGTAGTTTTAATAAAGTTTGCGATTTGATAACTGTCTCCTCCCACTCTTTTTCAGGAACGGAGTCTTTTGTCAATCCACCGCCAACAAACAATGCTAGTCTGTCTGGTAAAATTTTCATACAACGCAAATTTACAAACAGGTCGGTATTGGTTTCCATATTCACTGTTCCGAGAAAACCGGAATAATACTCCCTGTTATGTTTTTCTGTTTCAAGAATAAGATTCAGAGCTTTTTCTTTCGGAGATCCGCATACGGCAGGAGTGGGGTGTAGCTTTTTTATGAACCCGGCAATATTTCCCTGTAATTCAGATGTTGGGAATTGAAATCCTGTTGACAGATGAAGCGCATTACCTGCTTTAATTGTCTCTGTTTTCTCTTTTTCATAGGATTGTATTTTGAATTCTTTCAACAGATCTTCAATATAATCGGTTACTATCTGCTGCTCTTCCGACTCTTTAGCCTGCCATTCTGTTTTTTTGTTTGCCGGTAGTGTTCCGGCTACAGAAACAGTTTTTGTTATTTCAGGATTGGTGCGGATTAATGTTTCCGGTGTGGCTCCTGCCCACGTTCCTGCACCCGGAATATGGATAAGATGACAAAAAGCATGGGGATATTTGTTTTTTAATTCCAGAAATAATTTTCCGGTGTCAATATCCTTTTTCTCAATAATCTTGACTCTCGACAATACAGCTTTTTGAAAATTCTCATCAAATGAATCAATAAACTTGTGAGCCTGAGTCAGATACTCCTGTTTGTTTGTTTCTTCAGGTTTATCAATTTCATAGTTGGGATAAAGAGGTTCTGTTTTTTCAATCTTTTTCAGTAATGAATCTTCAATATTTTCATCTTCAATTATAATTTCGGGTTCAAAAAAGACAACAGGAAAATTTGTCTTGCGATGGAAAGGAGCATATACAAATCCTGATTTGTTAATCACCTCATTTGCATTTTCAACATAGATAATCTTTCCCGAAAGCTGTACCCACGTAAAGATTTTTTTTTCATTTGGATATCGAAAGCTAACAAAGGGAATATTCTTCCTGAAACAACTATCAATAATCTTTAACAGTTTCTGCACTACTTTTCTGCTTTTAATTTATTTAGGAATTATCATAATTGTCAAACGAACCACCGAGATATTTTTATCTCTCTCATCAGTCACTTTAACATCCCATACGTGGGTTATTTTACCCCTGTGAATCAGATTTGCAGTTGCATAAACATAACCATTTGAGACTGATCCCAGGTGATTTGCAGTTACCGATGCCCCTCTGACATCATTATTCTTTAAATCGACTATAGCAGCCGAACCGACACTTGCAATTGTTTCAGCGAGAGCGATACTTGCACCTCCATGAAGAATTTTATAGGGTTGCCATGTTCGGTGGTCAACGGGCATCTTTGCTTTTACATAACCATCTTTCATTTCAAGATACTCAATCCCAAGATGCTCTATCATCGTGCCCTTGCTTGTT
>JAOZLR010000184.1 GCA_029934735.1 Bacteroidales bacterium | reverse complement strand
CTTATTGCATTACCATCAAAAAGACAAATCCAACCTGTATGGTGATGCCATCCGTTTTTCCAGATAAGATACCAGAAATGACAAGGTTACAGTAATTACAAGGTACATAAGTGCCACGGTAAACCAGAGTTCAAAAGTAAGAAAAGTCTCGGAAATCAGAGACTGAGTTTCCATAGTAAGATCATAGACAGCAATGGTACTGACAAGTGCCGAATCTTTAATCAAAGAGATAGCCTGACTTGCCAGGGGTGGCAATACCCGCCGTATTGCCTGGGGAATAATAATTAATCGATAGGCATGCTTATAACTTAATCCCAGACTGTGGGAGGCTTCCCATTGTCCTTTTTCCACAGAAACAATTCCTGCGCGAAAGATCTCAGAAGCGTAAGCCCCTTCAAAAAGACTGAGCGCCAGTACTGCTGCCCAGAATCTGTCCAGGCCAAGAATGGGCCCCATAACAAAATAGAGAAAAAAAAGCTGGATAAGAAGAGGCGTGTTACGACTTATTTCAAGGTACAATTGTGAGACAATTTTTCCGGGAATTGAATTTGAAAGTCGGAGCACCGCAGTGATTAGACCGATGCTAAAAGCGCAAATCAGACTGATTGCTGATATTTTCATGGTTACCCCCAGGCCATTCAGAAGGGAACCGGCAACGAATCCAGCATCGTCCCAAGTATAGAGAAAACGTGGTATTTGGTACCATTGCCAGTGGTATCCCATATCCTCTACAGAATGGCTGAAAAACCAGAACATTATGGTAATGAGTAGAACAAACTGTACAATATCGAAAAAGGGTGAGTGCAGGAAGTGTTGAAAAGAATTGCCTTTCTTTATATTTCTGTGCATGGCTATGCTTTTCATATTTGTGGTAAAAACTCAAACATTTTTTTGCATCCGTACGATTGAGTAGTGCCAGAGAATAAAAGGAAAGACAGATCTATGTTATGATTCCAGCAACAGACCGTAGACTTTTGCCATAGAGTCTTGCTGTTAGGAGGTTATTCAACCATAACCTTATTGCGACCTGAGGTTTTCGCTCTGTATAATGCGGTATCTGACCTGTTCAGGGCAGTATCAATATTGCTTTCGTTTTCAACATCAACCGAAGCAACACCTAAGCTGACAGTAAATGATATATGAGTTTCACCATCGATAGGAACAGACTGACCGTCAACGGTTTCTCTTAACTTCTCGGCAATTACCGCGGCACTATTCTTATCCGAATTTAATAATAAAACAGCAAACTCTTCACCACCGATTCGGGCAACAATATCACTCTTACGGGTATGCTCTGTTAATACCAAAGCCAAATGTTTGAGAACCTGATCCCCTGCACTATGACCATAGGTATCATTAACCATTTTGAACTTGTCAATATCAAGCATAATAATACTTAACTTGATCGCTTCCCTTTTGGCAATATTGATTAAATCCTGAGATATCTGCTGAAAATATCTTCGATTATACAGATCGGTCAAATAATCGTGGTTTGCCTGTTGTTTTAATTCTTCTTCTGCTGCTTTTAAGGCCTTTGTTTGATGGCTCAGTTGCACATGAGCATTAATAAGCTGGCTTTGCGCCTCTTTCTGCATACTGATATCAAGGGCAAAAGAGACTAAGATCCTCTCACCTTTTTCAGTGATCAGAATTTTCTCCTGAATCTGGTACCACTTATTGGCTACTTCATTAAAGTGCTCGTAAATAATTGATTCATTACTATTTGCAGCTGATAATTCATGCACCTTACACCAGTGACAGGGGGCACTTTGCGCGTATATTGATTCCCAACAATTTTTGGCTTTTTCATCAGCCATAATGGATTTCATTGACTGGTTAGTAAAAATAACCTCAAACGTTTCCAGATCAATAATATAGACAGCAAACAAAGATGAATTGTTTAAAATATCGATAGTAATAAAATCAGTAAGGGCCTGAGTTTCATTTTTGATAGTATCCATACCTTTAGCTTAGGTGATTAGCATTAAAGCGAATCAATAACATCCTCGGTGGCTGCATGCTCATCATTATTTCTTATCATACCAATGGTTTCAGATAATTTATCGCCACTAAGCGGTTTTAAGATATACCCTTTAGCTCCGACAAGCAACGCCTGGGCAACAAGGCTCTCCTGCCCATGAGAGGTGACCATTATGATATCGGCATCTTTATCTAAGGATATTATATTTTTAACGGCTACAATACCATCAATTTCTGGCATAGTGATGTCCATGGTAACCATATCTGGTTTCAATTCCTTATACTTTTTGATTGCCTCTGCAGCCGATGTCGCCTTTCCAATGACATTATGGCCTGTCTGTTCAATCTGGCGAGTAATATTTTTTATAGCCATTGGTGAATCATCAACAACTAAGAAATTTAATACGTTAGGGTCTTTCATCTGTATTCCACCACTTTATATCATTCATCCATCAATTCTTCTTCAACCGTACCCGCCAGTTCAGGAAATATTCTGCCTATCGCTTCCCGTAATTTATCGGGAGTCACCGGTTTTAACATATAGCCTTTAGCTCCTGATTTCAGGGCGTCCATGACCATCGCTTCCTGCCCATGGGAAGTAACCATAATTATATTTGTCTCAGCATCAATTTCTTTGATTTTTTTAACGGCAGTAATTCCATCCATGCCCTGCATGGTGATATCCATTGTAACCAGATCAGGATGTAACTCTTGATACAAATCAATACTTTGCTGGCCACCTTCAGCTTCACCAATAATTTCATGACCAAGGATTTTCAGATTTCTTTCCAGGTTTTTTCTCATTATCAGCGAATCATCAACTATTAATATATTCAATTTCCTGGCATCAGTGTCGTGTCCAAAATCTATTTCATTGCTCATAAAATTCCCTTAAAATCGTCCAACCAGTATCTGCATTTCACCAAATTCAGTATCAACTATCACATGCGCAATTTTTTCGTTCATATCGTGGGAGCATAATTCATCAAAGACAGTAATCACAGGAGATGTGATCTCCAAAATTGATTTATCATAGGGATTGAAGAGTGCATTCCCAACGATAATATTCAGAACTTCCATGGAAACACTTTCTCTGTAAGCTGACAATTCTTCCTTTGCAATGGTCTCTCCATGATTAAATTCCTCTAATATTTTATCCAGTAAAAAGAGGTCATAACTCATACAGACAGAGACCTCAACCAAGCCGCTGATATGGATATAAGAAGTGAATTGCTTCACAGCAACTTTTTCAATATGCGTATAGGAAAATTTTGCCTTTTTATTTATATTAATATTCATATCACTTTGCAAATAGGTCGTTACCCGATTTACTATCGGTGACAAAATATACTCAATTGTAATATTATCCTGCTTATTCGACGCGATATTAATGAGGTTGCCATAAATCGCAATTGGGATTTTTAAACTGACAGTTGTCCCTTTCCCTAAATGACTTTCAACTTCAATATTGCCAGATAATTTCTCGATCTCCGCTTTAACAGTACTCATGCCAATGCCGCGCCCTGATAACTCATTGACCTCATCATTAGTCGACAAACCTTCATGAAAGATAAGAGCCAATATTTCTTTTTCAGTTAACCTTGCAAGTTGCTCCTGACTAAAGATATTTGCTGTTACTGCTTTCTGTTTGAGCGCCTCAATGTTAATACCTGTACCATCGTCTGAAATAATTATTTTTATATATTCCGAATGATCTTCCACATGACAAGCGATCACCCCAAGCTCACTTTTACCTGCTTCCAACCTCGTGTCAATGTCTTCAATACCGTGATCAATTGCATTCCTAAAGAGGTGAATTAACGACTTAAAAAAGGGTTTAAAATGTAACGGCATGAGTATATCAGCACCGCCGCTCACCTGAAACTCAAATATGTTCTTCCCCAGACTCTCAGCTATATCCAAACAGAGTTTTGGATAACTGGAAAGAGCCTTATTTATGGTAACCCCTTTTGCTTTATTTATTTCACTTAATATATTTTCATAGGTTGTTACATGTTGATTGTCTGAATGCAGCAGGTGAGTTATTTTTTCTTCGATATTAAACATAAAGGCATCATCAACAGTGAGCTTATGCTGTTTGTCAAAAAAGTCTTCTCCCAATATTTTTCGTATAATATCTAAATCTTTTTCTATCCATACATGAAAATCTACTTGTTCTAAAATCTGAACCAGTTCATCATTACTATGCTCATCACCAGTTTTTAAATTTGACAGGGTTGTTTCTAAAGCGTGTAATTCTTTGACGCAGCCCTGCATTCGCAGTTGGGCAAAGCTCCCCTTAAAGGTATGAATATCACGATAAATTTCGCTTAAATTGCTGGAAAAAGAAAGATTCTGATTAATAAAAGAGAGTTTATTGGCTGAATAGGTCAGATAATCATCTTTGAGATCATAAAATTGTGTTGGATCACGGACAATAGCAACAATCATTTTTAAGATTTCCTGCTCCTGTTGAATCTTCCGTTCAAGAATTTTTTCTTTAGTAATATTAGTGAGGACAAGCATAAATTGCTGACCGGTCAAAAATTTGTAATCAATTTTAATTGCTCTCCGGTTTAGCAGAATCTCTTTGGGTAACAATGAAAGCATGACCTCTCTGATCATCTCACTTTGTTCGTTACTCGCATTTTCAAGAGTGTCTCTAAAAAAAAGATTCTTAGCAGCGTTATCAGGGTAAAGAATATCTGCAATATTTTTTCCACTGAGAGCCTCACCAAGCAATTTAACACACTCCTGTGAGTACTCGTCGTCGATGAGATAGTCAGGCCCAAAGGACAAAAATCCCTGATCAGCATTATCTAACAGCGATTTAACTTTTTGACTTTTATGGTTTAGCTCATCCTGCTGCCTGTCGCTAATTCGTATAATTTTAGTTAATTGTTTGTAGGTTCTTTTATATCCTTTAAATAATTTTTTTAATTTCTTTTCACTGATTTCATAGAATTCATTGCCCGTTGAATCATTTTTTTTTTCGGTTTTTAAAAGAGCCTCAAACTCTTCTATAAATTTTTCTTCTCTACTTAGCATAAGTACTGTTACCTAAGGCTTTTCAACAAGATTAAATGTAAGCGCTTCCATATCCTCGGCAAATTCTTCTCCATATTCTAATGCAGAGTCATTCTCTTCATCATAAATCCAGTTGACAACGATATTTTTCCCTTCATCACTGGCATCTTCCAGGGTATCAAAGATATCCATCAAGACCTTTGAGCTACTGGAATTAAAGTAAATCAACTCAATATCCAGGGTCATTTTCTTATCACCAAGCGTATCGATACAATCGTCAACCCATTTATAAATTGGCTCGTAAAATTGTGATGTATTTTCAGGATATGATTCACCTGCAATAGAGAGCGTGTAATTGCTGGCATCAAATTTTATTTCCGGTGATGACTTGGTTGCTGTTATTTCTAAATTTTCCATATTTTCTCTTCTTCTTACTTGTCCTCTTGCAATAAAGGTGCTGAACTCAGGGATTTACTTTCGTCGTAGTCGTTCAGATTAAATGCATATTTTAATAGTGAAAAATGAGTATTTGTTATCAATTTTCTGAAAGTTAAATTCCAATGGTTTACATGATTTCCTGGCCATTTCGATAAAGCCGATTCCGGCCCCTTTTGAATCTTCCTCTTTTCCTG
>JAOZLR010000183.1 GCA_029934735.1 Bacteroidales bacterium | reverse complement strand
TTTTTTAAACCGGTCGCAATTTGCGACCAGTTCATTTTTTTCATTATCAATTAGTTGAAATCGAAAACTTTCAGGAAATCTATTTGAATTTCTCTTTACTTGTTCATTTAATCTCTTGGTTGGAACTCCATATAATTCAGCCAAATCTCTATCAATCATTACTTGTAACCCACGAAATGAAAATATCATATTTTTGATATTTCCAATTGCTATTATTTTGTTTTCATCGTTCATTACTGTTCTTTATTGATAATCTATAAATCAATTTTTAGGTTCTTTATTCTGATTACAAAGATACAGTTTTTAAGAGTAAAATCTAAAATAATCCTAATTTGAAAGCTTTCATTTTAGCAGTTCCATTTTTTGGTGCGAGCTTACAGACAACTGCAGTCCCCAGAAAATATTGGGGCAGTCTGTCTAATAACCCTCCCTTTTATTAAAACTCAGGCAAATATAAGCCGATTTAAGGAGACTTTGAAAAAATCAGCAACTATTTTGTTGTAAAATATGCTATTGATAAAATGGCATAATCCGGGTTAAAATAACAAAAATCAATTTCCTTTCATACCTTTGCACCGTTTTTTATGATGGGATATTATCTTAACTCTCGTCAGAATATCAATTAAAATCAAGCAAAAGATGGCTTTAAGCGAACAGGAGATCATACGTCGTCAATCACTCGAAGAGTTACATAAACTTGGCATAGATCCGTATCCGGCTGAAAAATTTGACATAAATGTCACGGCAAAGGAAATTGTGGATAATTTTCCAAAAGACAATTCTCTTTACCAGGATGTCACCATTTCGGGTAGAATAATGCAACGCAGGATAATGGGCGCAGCTTCATTTACTGAGATTCAGGATGCAACAGGCAGGATACAACTCTATTTCAAGAGGGATGAAATTTGTCCTGATGAAGACAAAACAATGTACAATATTGTTTTCAAACGCCTTCTTGACATTGGTGATATAATTGGCGTGAAAGGTTATGTCTTCACCACAAAAATGGGTGAGACAACCATACATGTAAAGGAGTTTAAGCTGTTGAGCAAGTCCTTAAAAGTACTTCCTGTTGTAAAAGAGAAGGAAGACAAGGTTTTTGATGCTTTCACCGATCCCGAGTTGCGTTACCGTCAGCGCTACTTAGACCTGATAGTAAATCCTGAAGTGCGGGAAACATTTGTTAAAAGGACAAGGATGATTAATTCGATGCGCGGGTTCCTGAATGAAAGAGGCTATCTTGAAGTTGAAACACCTATTCTTCAACCACTTTATGGAGGAGCTGCTGCACGCCCATTCAAGACCCACCACAACTCTCTTGATATGACTCTTTACCTTCGTATTGCGAATGAGCTTTACCTTAAAAGGCTTATTGTAGGTGGATTCGACGGAGTTTATGAGTTTTCAAAAGATTTCAGAAATGAAGGAATGGACAGGTTTCACAATCCGGAATTCACCCAGGTTGAGCTGTATGTTGCCTATAAGGATTATGAGTGGATGATGAATCTTGTTGAGGAGATGGTTGAGAAAATAGCACTCGATATGCACGAAACAACAAAAGTACAGGTCGGAGAACATCTGATTGACTTTAAGCGTCCCTGGAAAAGATATACGATGTATGAGGCTATCGAAGAATATACAGGTCACGACATATCGGAAATGAATGAGGAGCAGCTTGTTGAAGTTGCAAAGAAAGTTGGTGTTAATATTGATGCCTCAATGGGAAAAGGAAAACTTATTGATGAGATTTTTGGAGAAACAGTAGAAGCTAAGCTTATTCAGCCAACATTTATTACTGATTATCCTGTTGAGATGTCGCCACTTGCCAAGAAACACAGAAGCAAAGAGGGGCTGGTTGAACGCTTTGAGGCAATTGTTAACGGAAAAGAGATATGCAATGCCTTCTCCGAATTAAACGACCCAATTGACCAGCGTCAACGCTTTGAATCACAGCTCGAACTTGGCAAAAGAGGTGATGAGGAATCTATGGTTCTTGATGAGGACTTCTTAAAAGCACTTGAGTATGGAATGCCGCCAACTGCGGGGCTTGGTATCGGTATCGATCGCCTTGCTATGATTATGACCAACAGCCAGTCGATTCAGGATGTTCTTTTCTTCCCCCAGATGAGACCGGAAAAAATACAGGCAGATGCCACTGATGAAGACTTTATGCAAATTGGTATCCAAAAGGAATGGATTGTTGCAATAAGGAAAAAAGGCTTCACAACAGTTGAAGAGTTAAAGCAGGCAAACCCCAACAAACTTTTTAACGACCTTAACGGGTTGCGAAAAAAATTAAAATTAGATATTCCGGCATTAAAGATTGAAGAGGTAAAGGGTTGGATTGAGGCTTAGTAAATAATTTTATAAATACATTCTCACAGAGAAACGATTAACGCTAAAGAAAACTACTCTTATCTATTCCTGCCTGTTTAAGGATAGCAAAAAAAGTTCCTTTTGCCATATCTCTATTTCCATGCATTGGGACAATAACAGTTTTATTTGTAATTGGACTAATGACAAAAATAACAAAAATAATTATTCTGACAACAAAAAATCCAAATGTCAGAACTTAAAGGTAAGAGTAAACTTGCCGCTGAGGTTATCAGGTGCATAGGGAAATGAATATGGCCCATACCGGTAAAAAGCACCGACACCAACAGAGTACACTTTAAGATTTACAAGGTTGTTTACCAATATCCCAGACTCATAATAACCTTTTTCCATTGTGCTGTAATAAATATTCTTGTGACTCTCTTTAAAATCAAGCCATCCGAAACCGATATTTGTTGCTATGGCAAATTCAGGATGAAACCAATTCTTACTATCCATCAGTAACTTTCCAAAATCGTGCGTAAAATATAATGAAACATATTTATTCGACAGAAATTCGTTCATCCTCATTGTCGAAAAACTACCGGGCGCATAAATATTAAATACCCGATAACTGCCGTGGCCATTATAGAGGTTTGTATATGGTATGTCAGAATCAACATAGCCAGCCATTAGTTTTAAGGAGGTTGTTCCAAGATAATTTATATGAAATGACTTTTCAACCTTAAAGTCATATCTGTTATACTCAAACTCACCATCAAGCACTCCACTCATTCCCCTGGTATATTGAAACCAGAAAACCGGATATTTAGTGCCGAGTGAAATTTTTCTCCTTATATTCCTGATAAATTTTTCGCCATAGGCATATTTTAAACCAATGATTGCTTCGGTAAAATTAAAACTGTTCAGTCCTTCACCGGTGCTACCAGGTTCCTCATAAAGATAGTCATTTGAAACTCTTTTTGAAGTTTTTGAAAATCCAAAGTAGGCTTTCAAAAATTTCAGTGTCTGAAACTCGATTGAAGCCCTGTAAACTTCTGTAAAATCCATTCTTGAAATCAGAAAGTTTCTAAAATTTTTAGGGGCTAACAATCTCCTTCCATCATCAAAAAAAGAAATTCCCGATGTCTCGGTTTCATCATTCATATAAAACAGGTTAAGCTTTAGATCATAATTGTAGTAAAGCATTAAATCCAGATCACCCCCGTACTTTAAAACCATATCTTTAAAACCATATCTGACAAATCCTCCGATTTTAAAAACCTGCGACATTCGGTTGTTTGTATGTAGTCCGGCACCAAGCGAAAATCCTTCAAAGTTATTGTACCCTAAAAACCTATCGATATCCAGATCGAAATACCAAACAGGAATTTTCCCGGTCATAAGGCTTTCATAGGTTTTCGCCATCCTTTCCAAATTAGCCTCTTTGCTGATGCTGTCAATAAATTCATAGGTATTTCTATCCTTATTTGTCAGGGAGTCAACACGATATCCAAGCCAGAAATTTTCATCCCTGTGCGTCGCATTAGGATCAACATCAACTGCAAGATTTGAGAGGTCACGTTTTCGTAATGTCGGGTGCAGGTCAATATCGCGAATATAGCTCTTTCCAAAACCAAAAGGTATTCTGACTATTTTCCGATTCAGAGTATCTTCATAATTCTCCCCTGCAGATAATGCCACTGTTGAGTCTCCCACCTGAACTTCGTTCAGAATAACTTCCGTATTTAACTGTACAGGAAACCATTGCTCATTATTTACAAAATCATACATCTGCTGTATTCTCAGACTCATCATCCCTTTTGTAACCGCCGGCTCTGCAATTACATTCTGTATTGCCCAACGATTAGAGTTGATTGAGATAACTCCTTTGAGACCATCGAAATTTGTTTTCAAAAATGGCCTGAAGGAGATTACAAATACCGAATCACCCTTTTCGGTGTAAAGAGTATCTTCAAGTTGAAAATAATATTTTTTTGTACTCCCATTGCTTATTGGATTTACATACTCTTTATTCATTAATTTAACCCTGTCTTTGTAGAAGGAAGTACTTTGCATCATCGACAGAGCAAAAACAAAAATAGGATCTCTTAACCCGGAAACACGTGTTGCAATAACATCCTCGTTACTTCTGTCGGGGTACATGAACTTTCTTTTTGTTACCGTCTCCATTAAAAATATATGATGGTCCTTGAGATATTCACGGAATTCATTTTTTGCAGTATCAGCATCCACCGTATCAATTTTCAATGTATCAATCCTTGCCCGGTCAATCGAATCAAGGTCAAGCGTAAATATCATCTTGTCATAGGAGGTGTAAGAAAAAGCAGGAAGCTTTTCAGGGTCATTTATTTTCCTGTTATCAATACAGTTGTTAACAATGCGATGAGCAGGATTGATGCCGGGTATGATCACCACTTCCGAAAGCTCGTATTCGGTTGGCTTCATCTTAATTCTCAGGTTTTTGGTTTCAGTCCCAACCGCGTAATTAACAGGCTTATAACCCACATAAGAAAGGTGTAAAGTAGTTATTGGAGTTGATGTTTTTATAGAGAATTTACCATCAATGTCGGTTGTTGTACCAAGTTGTGTGTTATTGATAACGATGTTTACGAATGGCAATGGCAAGCTGTTTTCAGAATCAAAAACTTTTCCTGATACTCTATAGTTTTGTCCGTTTACCGCATAAATTGCAAAAAATACAAAAATAAAAATAACTGCAGACTTCATTTATTTTGTTTTGAAAAACAAAAATAGAATAATATTTGATATTCAGTGATAGAAAATATAAGACGCATAATAAGCAATTAAGTAACATCGAAGGCATATTAATTCAACATTTTTTAGGTGGAATAAAACAATTTTAAGACTCCAGATATTTTACTGTCATTTTTTCAATACTTTTGTTTCAACAAAATAACAGTTATGAAACATCTCTCATTTACTATTTCCATTATTCTCTTAATGTTATATTTTTCGGGAAATTGTCAGCAGGACAAAATCTGGATTGCAAACGCTCCGGCAGGAAGCAGATATTGCAAAATTGACAAAACAGGAAAAACTGTGATCCCTAATGGCAGGCTTGTTGAGCCTGAAGGTGTGTCGTATCAGGTTGCTCCACATCCGTTTGGGCTTACCCTCAGTCCTGATGACAAGATTGCCGTTACTGCCAATTCAGGTACCAATCCTTTGTCAATAACAATTATCAGGGATATTAATTCCAAAAACCCAAAAATTATTCAGGTTCCTCCCGGAGGACATAGCGACAGAGGAGTAATTGAATCTGTATTTATGGGTCTTGCCATATCAC
>JAOZLR010000024.1:11992-17181 GCA_029934735.1 Bacteroidales bacterium | reverse complement strand
GTATTCCGAAAGAGAAGCAGAAACTCATTTTTGAAAGGTTCGGTCAGGTGGAAGAGGCACAGGATAAAGAGCGGAAAGGAACCGGCCTTGGACTTGCCATCTCAAAAAGACTTGCAGAACTGCTTGGTGGTGATCTTGCTGTTGAGTCGGAAAAGGATGTTGGTTCCATTTTCAAACTTACTCTTCCGATTGATCTTGCTGCAGAAAAGGTTGAAAAGAAGAAAATTGAGATTAAAATACCGGAAATTAATTGGAATAATAAGGTTATTCTTATTGCAGAGGACTCGGTTCTGAACTATACTTACCTTGAAGCAATATTACAACGAACAAATGTAAAACTGCTATGGGCAAAAGATGGTAAAGAAGCTGTTGAGATGTGTCAGGAAAATAAAAATATCGACATAGTTTTAATGGATATTAAAATGCCTGTTCTTGATGGACTTGATGCCATCAAAGAGATTAAAAAATTCCGCAAAGACCTTCCAATCATCGTACAGACTGCTTATGCAATGCCCGAAGATCGTGAGCGTAGTCTTGCCGCCGGCAGTGACGAATATCTTACCAAGCCGCTTAATGCTACCGAACTGTTTAAGACAATAAGCAAGTTAATGAATTGATTATTTGGTTTTGTCTTTTCATTTTGCTATTGTTTTTTAGGTAAGATATGTTTCTCTCCACTTTTGTCATATATATTTAAGCTGCAACTTTTTTATTTTAAGTATTGTCATGATTGTGAGTAACATTCAAAAAACACAGAAGAGAATGAAAAAATTATACATTTTATTATTACCTGCAATTATTTTAGGAATTACTTTCCTGTTATTAAATTCTGATTCCAAAAAGCAAACTATTAAAAATAGTAAATCTCCCAATGACTGGTTTTTCAGGCAGAGGGCGTTTCCATCCGGACAAATCCCTCATGATGTATATTTGAAGGCTTTGAAGCAGAGTCAGGAAATGAAAAAGCAGGCTGCAAATAAAGATGAAAAAATATGGGAGTTTGCCGGCCCGACCAATATCGGAGGCCGCATTTCTGATGTTGAAATGTATGCTGACGATTTGCAAACCATTTTTGTGGGTGCAGCTTCGGGTGGAGTTTTTAAGTCGGAAGACGGGGGTAACAGTTGGACTTCGATTTTTGACGAAGCTTTGAGCCTTTCAATCGGTGATATTGCAATTGCTCCTTCAAACAAAGATGTGATTTATGTTGGTACTGGCGAGGCAAATGCTGGCGGAGGTTCACTTGCTTATGATGGAGTAGGCGTATATAAGTCGACTGATGCTGGTGAAAACTGGGAATATATTGGTTTGCCTGAAAGTGGTAGTATTGGCCGTATGGTTGTTAGCCCTGATAATCCGGAGGTTCTTTATGTTGCGACTATGGGAAGCCTGTTTGGTAACTCTCCCGACCGTGGTGTTTACCGGACTCAGAATGGAGGACAGACCTGGGAGAATGTGCTGTTTGTTTCGGATTCAACAGGTGCAATTGACCTTGTTATTGATCCCAATAATTCTGGTATCCTGTATGCTGCAATGTGGGAAAGGGTGCGAAGGCCTGACAGGAGAAGTTACGGCGGACCTACCTGCGGGATATACAAAACTGAAAACGGAGGGAATTCCTGGACAGAGCTCTCTGGCGGATTGCCAATGTCTAACAACGGACGTATCGGAATTGATATCTCAAAATCCGATCCGAATATTCTGTATGCTATTTATGCCGATAAAACGGGATATTTCAAAGGCATTTATAAAACCCAGAACGGAGGTGACAACTGGTTGCAGGCTGATGACGGAAGTATTGCATATCAATCGTATGGCTGGTGGTTTGGAAGAATCAAGGTTGATCCGGTTAACCCCGATATAGCATATGCTATAGCATTCACTTTACACAAAACTTCCAATGCGGGAAATAATTGGTCGAATATTTCAAATGGTGTGCATGTTGACCAGCACGAGTTATATATCCATCCTGAAAACAATAATTTTCTGATTCTTGGCAATGACGGAGGGTTATATATTTCTCAAAATGGTGGTAGCACCTGGACAAAGAAAAATAATCTGCCGATTACTCAATTCTACACATGTGAGATTGACAATCAATATCCTGAACGTCTTTACGGAGGTGCCCAGGATAATGGTACAAACAGAACAATGACCGGGAACTTTGGAGACTGGACGTCAATTTATGGTGGCGACGGATTTTATGTTTTGGTTGATCCTGAAGATAATAATTATGTTTATGCAGAATCGCAATATGGTGGATTTGGCAGATCGACAAACGGTGGCAACTCTTTTTCAAACGGGACTAACGGCATTAGCTATTCCGATAGAAATAACTGGAATACACCTGTGGTTTTTGACCCTGCTAATCCGCAAATACTGTATTTTGGAACTCAGAAAGTTTACAAATCAACAAACAGGGCTGTCTCCTGGACCGCAATCAGTGATGATCTTTCAAACGGCTCCGGTGGAGGTAATTTGACTTTTGGGACGGTGACAACCCTTGCGGTATCTCCTGTAAATCCCGATATTGTTTATGCAGGTACCGACGATGGAAATGTTTGGGTGAAAACCGGAAGTAACTGGAATAAAATTTCTGATGACCTGCCAGTTAGCTGGGTAACAAGAGTTACTGCTGATCCTTACGATGAGAATACAGCCTATGTCACAATATCAGGGTATAGGTATAATGAATATCTTCCGCACGTTTTTCGCACAACAGATAAAGGAGAGAGCTGGACAGATATTTCGGGAAACCTGCCCGAGGTTCCGGTAAATGATATTATTGTTGATCCTGAATACGATTCTGTTCTGTATATCGCAACTGATGCAGGTGCATACTACACTCAAAATCTTGGTGAAAGCTGGGAGTTTATGGGTTCAAATCTCCCCAATGTGGTTATTTGTGATTTTACTCTGCATAATGATACAAGAAAACTCGTTGCTGCTACTTTTGGGCGTTCAATGTACAGTTATGACCTGAATCAGGATACTATGTTAACTTCTGTTCAACCTGTTATTTCAGGTATTGATTTTGAATCGGTTAGTGTGTATCCAAATCCTTTTAAATCAGTTGTTAACATTTCATTTAACAGTCAAAAAGCAATTAGTGGGAAAGTTGAAATTTATGACATTTCTGGAAAGAGAGTTGCCTCACTCTATGACGGAGAGCTTAAATCTGGCTTAAATGAGTTCAGGTGGAGACCTGTAAATTCTATTGAAAGTATATTCTTTGTCAAAATTATTGTCGGGGAGAAATCCGTTACAAAGAAGATTATATATGATAAATAGTTTTGTTTTTTTTGTAGAGACGCACGGGGGTGTACGACAAATTGCAATACCTGAATTTGGTCAATGATAATGCCGCACCTACGGCGCTTGGTGAAACCTATAGACAACTATTACCATAATTACGCACCGATAGTGCTTACCATATCCCAATGAGAACCCAATAGACCAATCCAACAGTATATTATAAAAGCGTCGTAGATGCGATATTATGGTAATAGCCAATTGCAATGTCAAAATAGCACCGTAGGTGTGACATTATAGGATATTTGTTCGATTGTGCAATTTGTCGTACACCCATGCACGGCCGTGCATCTCTACAAAAAAAATTATGTCATATATTGTTTTACCGGTGATAACTCTTGTTTAACTCCCTCTTTTTCGCAAAACGGACAGTATTCATATTCTTCACTAAATACATAGCCACATCTTTCACATTTGTATTTTCGTTCTGTAAAGGGTTTCATTTTGCGGTGACCTGAGCTGAAAAAGAATGCCAGCCCAAGAACAGGGGTAAGGAAAAGGCTTAACCAAAATAGTCTGCGGGAGCCTATTTCTCGGGTCTTGCCTAATCTTGAGAAAAGAAATACGATAACAATGTAAAGTATAATCAGTGCAAATAAGATCAGATTCTTTTCCTCCATACCTCTAATAGTTTTTCTTGTAGATTTAGGGGTCTAAAATTAATACTTTATTTTTTTGTTTGAGATTTATTTTTTAAAATGTGTTTTTGAGAACACTAAATAAATAAATCCGACGCAATACCATCCGCAAAGAGTTTACCTCTGTGAGTTAGTTGTAAGACCCCATTTCCACTAATAACATTTCCTTCCTTAATATGTTTTTTGATCTCCTTTAAGTAGTACTTCTCATAGGATTCTCCGAAATTTTCAAGAATGTAATTTATACTTGTTCCCCAAATAGTCCGTAAGGATGTCATAACATATTCGTTGTATTTTTGCTCCTTTGTGAGTGTCTCCTTTTCCGCATTTATTCCACTGTTATTGAGACTTTTAATGTATTTCGATATGTTTGAAATGTTCCATTGTCTTGAATTTCCGTCAAATGAATGAGCTGAAGGACCAAGTCCGAGATATTTTTTACCCTGCCAGTAGCTGGTATTATGTTTTGAATAACAGCTTTCCTTACTGAAGTTGGATATTTCGTAGTGGATAAAGCTCTTATCGTCCATTGCCTGCATTAAATATTGGAATTGAAGTGCAGCCTTTTCATCATCAATATTGTTCATCTTGCCATTTTTTATGAGGATGTCAAGAGCTGTTTGCGGCTCAACTGTGAGGGCATAAGAAGAAAGATGCGGGATGTTAAAACTGAAAAACTTTTCAATATTTGCCTGCCAATTCTCATCAGAGAGAGATGGAATTCCATATATTAAGTCAATGCTCATATTTTCAAAGCCTGCATCAAGAACCGTTTTTACTGACGTTTCGGCTTCACTTCCTGAATGAACTCGATTCAGATATTTAAGATCACCATCAAAGAAAGACTGAATTCCAATACTAAATCTGTTAATTGGTGATTGGTGTAGCTTTCTGATTTTTTCAGATGTAATATCATCTGGGTTTGCTTCGAGAGTTATTTCAGCATCTCTGTTGATTTTATGAAATATGGCAAGCTCATCAATTATTTTTTCTATCTCATCACTACTTAACAACGACGGTGTGCCACCACCGAAATATATGGTTTCTATTTCCTCCCCTTCAAGATAGTCCTTTTGCAGGGCAATTTCTTTCACTAGTGCATCTATAAAAACATCTCTGTATTTTATAGATGCCAGCGAATAGAAATTGCAATAGTGACACTTCTGTTTGCAGAATGGGATGTGTATGTATATTCCTGCCATTTTTATTATTTTATTAGTATTCAGGCTTCGACTACGC
>JAOZLR010000024.1:5945-11892 GCA_029934735.1 Bacteroidales bacterium | reverse complement strand
CTTCGACTACGCTCAGAATGACCAACGCGCTGTGTCACTCTGAGCGTAGTCGAAGAGTGCTCCCTTCTCTACATTCTCTTTAGCTTCCAAATCCAAAAGCCTAAAATCAATACTAAAATTATCAATAAAGGAAATAGTATCCTTGTCATTGCAGCCCATTTTATGTCACTATTAAGCAGTTTCATGTGTTCGTGATCATTGTGTGGGATCAGTCCCAACATTTCACCGGCAGCAGCAGTTGCTTTTATGAAAATATTTCCATCTGGCACATCCTGATGACAAGAGATACAAACGCCAACTCTCTCCATCTTTTCGCGTGTACTTTGCGACAGTGGTGAAGAAAGGGGCCAGTGGTGTCCTACTGTTTGAAGTTGCTTGCCATCACGGGTAACAACCTGTGACAAGTCCATCGGAAGGTCTTCAATTTTAGGTATTTGAGGCCTTGAATGTCTGCTGAGGTTTTGCCCGGTAGCATCTTTTAGATCTTCGTATCTATCGTTTTCGTAACCGGTCATGTATTTGCCATCACCGATTCCATAACCAAGAGTTTTTGGATTTGTATGGCAGGATGTGCATTCCCTCGCTTCTGCACTGATAGTGTGAGGTTGTGCTGGAGTCATGTCAATCCCGCGCTGGCCCTCTTCCCCTCCGTTTTCCATTCCTGGAGGAGTGCGCCAGATTTTATTCGAGACCAATGTCTTCCCGTCTTTTCCAATCACAGTAGTAATTTGCTGGCAACCTGGAATAATGGGAGTTATTCTTCCCTCGCCATTAACACCAAGTACAGGGTCTTCCCATCTGACATAAGTTCTTCCTTCACGAGACTTACCTGGTATTGTCATTTCCTCTTCTCTATTGAGGGTTTCTGCAGTTTCGCCGTTTGCGTGATGGGCTTTCCCGGCTTTAATCCAGTCGCGTGTAGTTTTGTTATCAGAGAAATCAACCTGAACATGGCAGCCATAACATTGGGGAGCCCAGGTAGCATGACAAGCATAACATTCCATTTTTTCAATATGTTCACCAATTTGCACCATTGCTGTTACTGCTTTATCAGGATGTTTCCATAAATTATTTTCATTAAGCTTTTTAAGTGTTGGTGCATCAAAATCCAGCCCATTGGCAGAGTGTACAATGACATCATTACCTTTGCGCACAACATTTCCCAAAGGGTTCCCACGTGCTGAAAGTAAATAACCGTCTTTGGAATCGTAAATAGTTGAAAATTCTTTTTGGACATCAAGTAATTTTTTTGTCACACCTCTTGGCTCATCACCAATTTCCATCCCTAATTCATCCTGAAATCCCAAAGGAAGTTCCCATGGATATTTTTCAGGAGTACCATGACAGTCGGCACATTCAACTTCAACCGCTCCTAGTGTTGTGCCATCAATATTTCCATTGCCGTGCATCGAAATTGTTGTGTGGCAGTCCTGGCAGAGCAGGTTGCCGTCAGGGTTTCCATCGCGGCTTTTAATTTGGTGATGAACATCATCTTTGATATACTGATATCTTTTGCCATGAAGTTTTGGTTCGCTGCTGCCATCAGAATTCCACGGAGTGTCGTAAGCCGATTCAATCATTCCGAGATATGAAACGCCAATACGTTTTCCGCGATTATGGCAGGTTGTACATTGCTCAGAAGGTATCCCTGAATAGGTTTTGTTGTTAACGGTTACTTTTGCTTTTCGAGATGACTGAATGGAATGGACAAGCAGGTGGCCTGTTTTATCTTTTGGGATTACCGCGTCGTTACCTTCATACAAGCCTTCATCGGTATATGGAATATGACAGGCAGCACATCCCATTCCGCGATAGTCACCTCTCCTCTGTTTTCCTCTCACACCAACATGACAACGCAGGCATTCTCCGCGTAAATACGTAAAAACAGCCTGTTCGGGATGTTCTGCAAGTAAAGAGGTGTCAGTAGATGGTAACTCGGACAGTTTCTCGGGAAAGACTTGCGGATATTCTTTCATCAGCTTGTGCATATACTCCTTATATTTATCAGTGCCCCACCTTGGAACAGGTCCATCGGGATCATCAAGGTCATAATTACCCCATTTTACTTCATATCCTTCAAGAGTACCCCAGCCCCAGGTAGCACCCTGAATTTTACCTGCTTCAGTTTGCATCAGATTGCGATGAAGATTGTAAACGTGGTCCTCGTGACATTTTCCACAGGTACGGTCGTTTGTCCACATTGACCCGGGATGTATAACCATATCCTTGTGGGCAAGTTCTTTGTTGTTTTCTTCCTTAGGGTTTCCATAATGGCACACTATACAACCATTCGGGTCGCCCTTTTCTCTGCCCTCTTTATAAATTGCCTGCATCATCTTTGAATTGTGCTGTCTGATTGGCTCAATACCTTCATGACAGGTCAGACAACCCTTGCCTTCAGCAGGGAATGATTGATTAACTACTGAATCTTTTACAGCAACTGATTGTAAAATATCATCATCCGTAGAATTCATCTCAAAGGCCAGAATGAAGACAGGAATAAGGATGAAGGACAATATTTTTAACTTTGTAAAAATTTTCATTTAATTAAGTTTGAAAGTTGATTTAACCTTTGTTCCAATACTTTTTTTGTGTCGGAATCATTTTCATAGTTAACTGCACTTTCCAAATCCGGAATCGCATCTGTATATTCCGTTTCAGCAAGATAGTCGGCTGCCTTTAGCCTGACATTTTTTGATTTATGTCTTAACAACCCAATTGACCATCGAATAGATGGCCTCGACCGAATTGAATAAAGATTGTCAATTGCGGTTATTACAACAGAATCATTTTCATCGAAGAGGTTCCAGAAATTTTCTCTTTCGTAAGATATTATTTTTGGAAAGTATAGAATCTCGTGATTATTAATGTGAGGCCTTACAACATCTTCGGAATAGGAAATCAATTCTGCATTTGCAACATAACGTGCCATGCGAGGTACAGTCCACCTCATCCCTGCAGTAGATTCAGGATGACCAACTGAGACAAAGACTTTTCCTTTCCCGTATGTTGAGGTTAAAAATGCGGGTTTCCCCGGGGTTAAACCTTTTGGATCAACTTTATGAGTAGCTATGTCAGATGTTATTGTTCCAAGTATATTCATACTTTCCGGCTCGAAGACATCATAAATAGGGCCGTCATAGAATTGAACAAACAGCGTATCCTGCCCCCGTAGTTCCGGGAATATTTCAGCACCTTTGTCTGTCAGCTTAAACCCCATTATTCCTCTTCCCCTGTTGTAATGGTCGCGATATGTGTGGGCCTTAATAATTTTTAGGCTTGGATAGTCAACAGTTGTTGCGAATAAGTACCCACCTGCACAGATGCCCACAATCCCTTTTCCTCCGGCAGCAAATTTCTGAACTTTTTCGGCAACTATCTGCCCCAGATTATTGAATTCCTTGCTGCCACTTCCACCTGGAAATATTAAAACATCCAGATTGTCAATAGTTCCGTTTTGTATTTCTGCTGCAGAAATAGTTTTTCCCTTTATTCCTGCATCTAACTTCAGGGCTTCAAGAGTTTCCATAACACAAGTCGTACTTGTGCCTGTCCCATTAAATACTCCGACGCTAAGTAATTTTTCCTGATTTGTATTTTCTGTGTCCGGCTTTTTATTATTTGATGAACAGCTCACAAAAGAGATAAAGCCAATTGCAATAAGAAAAAATATTTTTATTCTATAAATAGAGATATTCATATTTGCTTAATTTTGGATTTTTAGCTTAAAAAATTGTGTATAAAAAGACATAATAAAAGCAAGTTAATGACATATTTAGAATTCGAAATACTCCTTTAACTGATTAATACGTTTGTCAACAGATTGATAATAATTTTTCATTTCAACAATATCTATTTCACCTTTTCTCCACTTTTCAAGTAGTGTTTCACCTTCCTTAAGTATTTTCTCTTCAACGGGTTTCAACTCTTGCATAATTCCTGTATTGTCAGAATTAATCAGAGCATTAATGTTAATATAATAGTTGCTGTGAGATCCAAGTCTGTACGAATATACCTGTTTTTTTAATTCCAGAGCATAATGGCAAAGGGGTGCATCTTTGATATTATCATCATATTTTACAACTTCTGGTAAAATGGAATTCTCATTGAGCCAGATAGGTATTGTTACCGTAGTTAAAGGAAATCCAAGCATAGTCCACATTGTTGTAAATACAGGGTCTTCTCCATTCGTAACACCCTGAATTATACAGGATGAAGAACTGCCACTTCGTGGAATGAAATCCTTAAAACAGACCATCTTCCTGGTATTTTCTTTTAAAGTACCATATTCCGCAATGAGGTCAGTACCTGTTAAGGAGTGCTTAAGGTTTCTTGAAATAGCATTTACAATTGTTTTGTAAGTCAGGTTGTTTATAGCTGCTGCATCTTTTAAAGCATTGTTAGCAGTAACATACCGGACATATCCTCCCCCTATACCCATTTCGCCTGTAAATGAATAATTTGTACGGACAAGATATCCATAAGGAGCTGCTTTAGAGTCGTTGGCATCTATCTTTTCATATTTGAAATTACCAAGTTCAAAATATGCGGCACCACCCTGTGCATCAATTACCCCGAAATTAGCTTCAAGGCGGTAAGGTTTTTTGCGCTTATCGAGGAACTTTTCAAAATCTTTAATTGAGGCACAGCTCTGAAGAGCCTCTTTCATTAATCGTCCTTCAAACCCTGTTTGCTCAATAGTATCATTGTTAAGATTATAACTTGCTGAGTTCATAATAGCAAAACCTGCACTATTATATCCAACCCAGATACTTTTATTGGAAGTATCAACTGAGTTTACCAGTCCCACACAGGAATACTTTCCGCCATCAAAAATTACTATTTTATTATTGATAGCCCAGGTGTCGCGGTGCTTTAGCAAAAGTGGTCTCCCGTCTTTTGTATATTTTCCTGAGATAACTGCAGTTGTGCAACTAAAAACATTTAAATAGGATAAAACCAAGATTGTAAGATAAAATACTCTTTTCATAAGTTTCAATTTTCAGATTAGCAAATTAACAATTATATGTTGAGTTTACGATATTATTGAACTATAAAAGTAGCAATAATTCTTAACATAACTCTTCATCTCTATTTCCTAAGCATAACCCGAAATGTTGTTCCTTTACCTACGGCTGAGGATTTGACAAAAATTTTGCCTTTGTGGTACTCTTTAATTATTCTTTTGGCAAGCGAAAGGCCAAGCCCCCAGCCTCTTTTTTTGCTGGTGTAGCCGGGATTGAAAATAGTCTTGAACTCTGATTTATGTATTCCTTTTCCGTTATCTGTTATGTCTATCGTTACATAGTGTTCTTCTTCTGAAATAGTAATGTCAATTTTGCCCTCTCCACCAATAGCATCAATAGCATTTTTGGACAGATTCTCAATGACCCAGTCGAACAGATGCAGATTAATGGGTGCGTAGATTTCTTCATCTTCAGACCTGTTAACAGAAAACACAACTCTTTTGGATGATCGTGTGCGGAGGTATGAAATGTCTTTGTAAATTACTTTAACAATATTTTCATTTTTCAGGATTGGTGTCGAACCGATTTTTGAAAATCTGTCGGTAATTTTATGCAGTCGCTCCACATCCTTTTTTAGTTCATCAATAGTTTCGCTTTCGTGGCCTTCCAGTTTCAGAAGTTCAATCCAGGCAATCATTGACGATATTGGTGTTCCGAGCTGGTGAGCTGTCTCTTTTGCCAGCCCGACCCAGACTTGATTCTGCTCTGACCTGCGGGCGGAACTAAAAAACACATAAGCAATGAAAAGAAACAGCCCGATTATTCCAAGCTGGAAATAGGGAAAGTACATCAGGCGGGTAAGAAGTTCGGAGCTTTGATAAAAGATATAGCGCTTTCCCTGGTCAGCCAGTTCAATTTCAATGGGGTCATTGTCGTTTGCCATATCCTCCAGAGTCTTTTGCAGATAGCTTGAGTCGGCA
>JAOZLR010000024.1:0-5845 GCA_029934735.1 Bacteroidales bacterium | reverse complement strand
GTCATTGTCGTTTGCCATATCCTCCAGAGTCTTTTGCAGATAGCTTGAGTCGGCAGCTTTTTTAGGGTTGAGCTGACCGTATTGAAGCACCTTAGTCTGCGTGCTGTCTGTAATGATAACCGGAACCGAAGCTGAATTAAGCACAATTTCTGAAAAAAACGACTCGATAAGGTCTTCAAGTACAATCCTTAACTCGATAAATAACTTTGAATCTTTATAATAGAGATATAGGTTTTTTCCTGGTAGATAATTTATTTCGACTGGGGGATAAATTGTAAATTCTCTTCGCAATCTGCCTGTGAGAGTCTTAACCGTGTCAGGATCAAAATCAACGTTTCTGGCAGATTCTATTTTGTTGTTATTATCTGTTAAAATAACAGGAACAGTTGTGTTACCCCTTATCAGATTCATATAAAATGTAAGCGATTGTGAGGTTGTATCCATGGAAATGTACTTATAAGCTTCGGCAAGTATTTCAGCTTTTTTCCTCTCTTCGTCTTCGAGTTGCTTGAAAAATTTGTCAGTATAATTTACCAGATCAGCCTTGCGCTGAATAGCTTCAGCCCATATCCTGACGTTGGTCCGCTGATCCTTTGCAATGTGCTTTACAAGAATATTTGTGTACCATAGCGAAACTGCAACAATGAGCACTGCCAAGGTGAATAATCCCCATTTCCAACGCTTTTTTTTTGAATATATATTCAATGCCTTCAAATTAATTCTTTTGCAATAACGTTAAATAAAAGTACTTATTTTCTGAATTCTTAAATCAATAAGTGTACAAAAATAGTTTTTTTAGGGATATGAGGTGTTATATGAAATATAGTGTAAATATTTCTTCACAGTTGCAAACTGTGAAGAACACTGTAAGGATCAATTTTTGTTAGAAATTGTGTGGTTCAGATTTGATAGTATCCTCATCTTCGTCCCATTCAATTATAAAATCGGCTTTTTTGTCTTTTGTTTTTTTTGTCTGTTTTTTTTGTGTGGATTTTTGCGATGGCTTTTTAGGCAGCATTATTGCTGAGTCAGGTTTTGTCTCTTCCCATTCTATTATAAACTGCTCTTTCCCATCCTCATTAGTTTCGATAATGGGATTTTTGTCATCTTCTTGATTGCCTGTTCCGCCAAATTCTTTTCTGAACACCTCCCTGATATTCTCTTTTTCCTTCTTCATATTGGTGGAAATTTTATTTCGTGCTGCTTTTGTGTCGTATGAAATTTTCGGATTTGAGGATTTTCCGGTCATTTTTATCGGGATGGATGTGCGTCCCAGGTTGTCATCTTCAATTATTAACCCTTCTATTTCACTCTCCATCTCCTTCTGTTTTTTCTGTGACAGAATCTCAGAAAGCAAAATCCAGATGTGATAATCAATTTCATTATCAAAAGCGTGTGTTCCGTTGAGCGAAAGGTCAAGGGTGCTCGATTTTATCTCCATTTCAGGAATATATATAACCCTGTTTCTGATTGCAATCTGATTTTTTAATGTGGAAAAATAAATATGCTGAAGGTTGTTATTTTTTAGAAAACGACCCAGTTTATATAATGGTGTGTAATTAATCAGTTCGCCATTTTCTATTGTAATATCTGCGACCGTATTAACACTTGTAGGATATATTTTCAGAGTATTGCTGAACGAAGACTCATAAAATACTTTTGCAGTTACTCTTCCTTTTAGTTTTCGGGATGTGATATTATTCTGGCCGAAATTACCGAATTCATAAAACAGTTTTGAAATGTCCACCTTTTGAATATCTGCATCACAAGTCAGAATGAGTTTTGTAGGATTTGTTCCGTCAATTATTCCTTCAATATTTGTATGTCCTTCCATTGAGGAGAAGGAGCCGTTTTTAACGATAATTGACTTGTTTCTGATAATTAGCTTGCCCGAGATATCCTGCGCCCTGAATTTCCTGAATTGCATCCTTTTTACGCTCAGGTCAAGGATGATGTTTATATTTTCTGGTATTCTGATGCGGTAAAGAGTATCACTTCCTGATGTTTTATATTGCAAAAGTTCATCGAAATTTAACATTGATGATTTCAAAGTTGCGTTAACACTAAAGCTCTTGCCTGGCAGGAAAAAGTATGGCAGAATGTTTATAAATGTACCCTTCATCTGAAAATCACTGCCCGATACCTCACCTGAGAAATAATCAATGATAAGGTCATCGTTGCTAAACCTGAATGAGCCATTAAAGTTTTTATAACTCAGTAAGCTTTCTTTGAGACCAAAACCGGCATTATTGATTTTTAGTTTACCTGATGTTTTGCTGGAAAGAAAATCCTCTATTGTAAATTTTGAGAAACTTTTCAATCTGTTACGGAAAATCAAATCAATATTAATGTCACCTGAAATGTAATTAAGGGTATCGATATGAAATATTTTTTTTACTTCATCCAGTTTTCCCGATGCTGAAAAAGCTACTGAGACATCAGGACGCTCAAAATTGATAATTTCCATCTTTCCTTTCATCTTCCCTGATTTCATTGAAGAGATAAAGTCAGAAAGTAGCAGTGAAAATGTTTTTTTGTTTCTTAATTTGCCATTATTGAACTTACCATTAAATGATACATCATTTAAAGCTAATCCTGTAGGCAGATATTTGATCTTACCTTTAGTGAGGCCGAAATTAAAAGTGATTTCAGGGAGTTGGTTTTTTGTAATTACACCATCAATTGTGGCAGTAAAATCAAAAATGCCACTGCAATCAAAATCTTCAAGCGGTATGAAGTACTCCCGTGGAATCTCTTTTAGGAAATCTTTTAGCCTTGCCTTTTTAGCTTTGACCTTCAGAAAAACAGCCTTATCGTTTTTGACGGTTTGTATATTTCCATCAACATTAAATGAAAGTGTATTTATCTTCAGGTCGCCTTTTTTTATTTTAAATAGATGGTTTTCGTTGTCAATGTCGAATAAAACATTAGTGATTATTGTTTTCTCTTTTAAAAACGTGGTCTTGCCGGTTCTAAGGTAGTTTGTTAAGATGTTGGCAGAAATTTTAAGAGCATAAGCTGAAGAGGAAAATCCGCCACTCATCATCCCACTGTTAACAATGAACAGATATTCCTGGTCAGTCTGGTAATCGAGGTATGAAAAATGAACATTTATTAAATCAACCTCATTCAGGTCAATGTTCACGCTCTTTTCATTTTCCGATTCCCGTGTTTTGAAAATCGTGAAATTATCACTACCATCTTCAAAAATGACGATATTCAGGAAAGCATCTTTAAGCAAAATCCTTTTAATAGTATAGTTCCCCGAAATAATATCCCTGATGTTAAAAAGAACAGCAAGCTCTTTTGCTTTAAGCAAAGGATTGGTGTTTTTGTTCAGTTTTTCCCTGGTCTGGACTCCTTTGATGTTTATGGATGCTTTGGGAAAATTCTTAAAAACCGAAAACGTTATCTCATTAACTTCCACTTCAACAGCCAGTTGTTTGTTAATTTCGTTTACAACAATTTCTTTGACCTTGTCGCCGTAAAAATAGCTGATAAGAAAACCGGCTGCAGAGATCAGTATCAAAATGACAACCAGTAGAATAAGTAATCGTTTTATGACCCTTTTAAAAATATTTTCTCCCTTTTCCTTCATTTATAATAGCTCAAACGTATCAGGTGCAAAATTATTTGAGTATGGTTAATATGCCAGTGTTTTTTTATTTTTTTTTCAATAGTCACTCTGAGCGTAGTCGAAGAGTGACTATTAAGAATAATAACTTTGCTATAATCAGATACTGTTTGCAAAACTTGTACAGATTAAACATATTAACTTTTATTTTGTTTATGATACAACCTTTTGGCGAAAAAATTTATCTTTATAGAAAATTAAAAATAGATATTATGAACAGATTTATAAAATCAATGTTAGCTGTAGTGCTCATTGTCGTGGTGATAATGGGATGTGATAATGGTTCAAAAAAGGAACAAATGGTAAAAGCAAAACAGATTCCCCTGGAGGATTTCTTTAAGAACCCTGAAAAGTCGGGGTATCAGATTTCTCCTGACGGTAAATATTTTTCATTTAAAGCACCTTATGAAAACAGGATGAATATTTTTGTCCAGGAGAGGAGCAAAGAAGAAGCAGTACGCCTTACAAGTGAGACTGACAGAGATATTTCAGGATACTTCTGGCCTAATAATGAACAAATCCTTTTTCTGAAGGACGATGGTGGAGATGAGAATTTTAAACTTTACGGAGTAAATATTGATGGCTCTAATCCGGTTTGTTTTACTGACTATGATAAAGTATTAACTCAAATAATTGATGAATTACCTGAAATTCCTGATGAGGTTATCATTGGAATGAATAAAAGAAATCCACAGGTTTTCGATCCTTACAGATTGAATTTAAAAACAGGAGAAATGGAGATGATTGCCGAGAATCCCGGAAATATTCAGGGTTGGCTGTTCGACCACAATGGCAAACTAAGAGTTGCAGTCTCCATTGATGGCACCAATACTTCACTGTTATATCGCGAAACCGAAAAGGATAAGTGGAATACAGTTATTACAACTAATTTTAAAGAAACTCTTGCTCCAATGTTTTTCACTTTCGATAACAAGAATGTGTATGCTGTCTCAAATCTTGGAAGGGACAAAACGGCTGTTGTTGAATTTGATGTAACAACAGGGAAAGAGATAAATGTTCTTTATGAAAATTTTGATTATGATGTTGAAAATCTTTTCTATTCAAAGAAGAGAAAGGTGCTTACTTCAGCATCATATACATCGTGGAAGCGTGTAAGGCATTTTTTTGATGAGGATACTAAAAAATGGTTTGAAGACCTTCAAAAGAAAATTGGTGATTATGAAGTTGGGATAACGTCATACAATAAAGCTGAGGATGTTTTTGTTGTGAGAACTTACAGCGACCGCTCACTTGGCTCTTATTTTATATATGACAAGAATAACGGCCAACTTGATAAGATAACCGATGTTAGTCCCTGGATTGATGAGAATGAGATGGCAACGGTAACACCAATTGAATACACATCGCGCGACGGACTGAATATTCACGGATATTTGACATTACCAAAAGGATATACAATGGAGAATGCCAAAAACCTTCCCGCTATTGTTAATCCGCATGGAGGTCCCTGGGCACGTGATGGCTGGGGATTTAATCCTGAAATACAGTTTCTGGCAAACCGTGGATACGCTGTTCTGCAAATGAATTTCAGAGGTTCAACCGGATATGGAAAAAAACATTGGGAAGCTTCCTTCAAGCAATGGGGACTTACAATGCAGGACGATATTACTGACGGAACAAACTGGCTTATCAAAAAAGGTATTGCCGATCCTGAAAGGATTGCTATTTATGGAGCGAGCTATGGTGGCTATGCAACTTTGATGGGGCTTGTGAAAGAACCAAAGCTTTATGCTGCCGGTGTTGATTATGTTGGAGTATCTAATCTTTTTACATTTATGAGCACAATCCCTCCATATTGGGAACCATACCTTGCAATGATGTATGAAATGGTAGGAAATACAATAGCTGATAGTGTGATGATGCGCGAAGTGTCACCGGTTTATCAGGTAGATAAAATTGTTTCTCCACTCTTTATTGCCCAGGGAGCCAATGACCCGAGGGTTAACAAAGATGAATCAGATCAGATGGTAGAGGCTATGAAAGCACGTGGTGTAGATGTGGAATATATGGTAAAAGATAATGAAGGCCACGGATTTCATAATGAAGAAAACCGCTTCGATTTCTACCGTAAGATGGAAGCCTTTTTGGGTAAATATTTGATTTCTGAGAAAAGTAATTAATCAGTATCCTCAAGCGTAAAAATATCATCAACTTTTTTATTAAAAACCTTAGCTATCTTTAAGGCAAGAA
>JAOZLR010000023.1 GCA_029934735.1 Bacteroidales bacterium | reverse complement strand
GGTTTTTAGGTAAAGAGAAGGGAAAAATTGGAAACAGTCAACATTTTTTTGCCATACAATAAAAATTTATTATATCTTTATTGATTATTAACAATCAATATGAAGTCATTATTGGCTCTAAGATTTATGAAATAGTTTATAAATAAAGACAGGCTTGAAGTGATGAAAAAACGTCGAAAGCAAAAATCAACTGACACACAGAAATTTAAACAAACAGAGAAGCATATCCGTTTCTTGTCATCGGTTGTTGAGCAATCAGCTGACGGAGTGGCGATTGCCGATATGGAGGGGAATTTGCTTTTTGTAAATAATAAATGGGTGATAATGCATGGCTATGAAAATGAAGATGAATTGCTTGGCCAAAACCTTAGTATTTTTCATAATGAAGAGCAGTTTAAGAGCGATGTGCAGCCGTTTAACCTTCAAGTTAAGAAACATGGAAACCACACAGGTGAGGTTGGTCATATGCGGAGGGATGGTACTATATTCCCCACACAAATGACGACCACTTTACTTAGAGATGAAAAAAACGATATAGTTGCTATAGCCGGTGTGGTTACTGACATTACTGAACGTAAACAAGCTGAAAAGACTATCCGCGAGCAACTGCTCTATTCTAATGCTCTAAATAAGATTGCCCGGCTTGTGAATTCAGAGGATAATCCGGAGGTTATTTTTGAAGCAACAACTGCTATTCTTGGCGAAACTCTTAAGACAGACCGCGCGCTTATTTATAATGTTGATTTTAACAAAGGAAAACTAATTGGCCTTAGCGAATGGCTAAATATGGAGGAGCAGGAAATCAGCCCGACATTAGACACTTATGATATATCAGTTTTTGGAGATGGGCTAAACTGGCTGTGGGAAAATCGCACACAAATAGAAAGCCATGTTGACCAGGTGGCTCCTCCTCTTAATAAAGACGGTTCGGGTGAGATTTTACACAATTATATGCAGATAAAAAGTGGTCTTTGGGTGCCCGTAAGTTTTAGGGATGACGGCTATTATTTATTGGTTTTTAACCAGATTTTGTATCGCCGGATTTGGCGAAAAAGTGAATTTGACTTTTTGGATTCGGTTACAGAACAGGTTAATATCGCTTTACAAAAGATTAAATTTTTAAATGCTTTGCAAAATGCAAAAGAAAAAGCCGAAGAAAACGACCGTTTGAAGTCTGCATTTCTTGCCAATATGAGTCATGAAATACGAACTCCAATGAATGGAATAATGGGGTTTGCCAACCTGCTTAAAGAAAAAACACTTTCCGGTGAGAAGCAACAATTGTATATCAACATTATTGAAAATAGCGGAAAACGCATGCTCAGTATTATTAACGACTTGATAAATATCTCAAAAATTGAATCAGGCCAGATGAAAGTGTCACTTTCAGAAACAAATATAAATGAGCAGATTGAATACCTTTATATGTTTTTTTATCCTGAAACAGAGGAAAAAAAGTTACAATTAATCAGCTCTCTACCTGCAGATGAAGCTGTTATAAAAACAGATCGAGAAAAGATTTTTGCCATACTTACAAATCTAATAAAAAACTCCATTAAATATACTGATAAAGGCATAATAAAATTTGGCTACACTAAAAAGGGAAGTTTTCTTGAGTTTTTTGTAAAGGATACGGGTATTGGAATTGCACAGAACAAGAAACAGATCATTTTTGAACGTTTTGTTCAGGCCGACCTGTCTTTATCAAGTCAATATGAAGGAGCAGGATTAGGCTTGTCTATCACAAAAGCATATGTAGAAATGCTTGGCGGAAAAATATGGATTGAAAGTGAAGTAGGTAAGGGAACACAGGTCTATTTTACAATTCCTTATGAAATCAGAAATTATGAAAAGGTCACTCTAAAGGATGCTTCTGAATTGATAAAGGTGGCTCAGATTAAAAATTTGAATATTCTAATCGCTGAAGATGAAGAAACATCTAAAACTTACCTCACTATAATTATCAAAAGTATTTGTAAAGAGATTATGTATGCAAAAACCGGAAAAGAGGCGGTCGATCATTGTCGAAAAAATTTAGATATTGATCTAATATTGATGGATATTAAAATGCCTGAAATGGATGGTTATGAAGCTACCCGGAAGATCAGGGAATTCAATAAGGATGTAATCATTATTGCACAAACAGCTTATGCCCTGACAGAAGATAGGGAGAAAGCAATTATAGCAGGGTGTAATGATTATATTACCAAACCAATCAAAAAAGATGAATTAATGCTAATTATAGCTAAACACCTGAGTTTTCTTGCAGCCACCTAAACTATTAAGGCACTGATTCGTATATTGAGACCTTTGCAACCTTATTCTTCTATAAAATGTCTTTGATTTGCTAATTAACATATTTTTAAAAAATTATGAAACGAAATTTCCTCATTATTTTAATAATAATCTTATCAAATATTTTCGGGTTCAATATTATTAATGCTCAAAAAGTTATTATACCCGAAGATATACAATTGTTACCGAAGCTATCAACAGCTGACTCAATAGGATTGATGAATCTTCCTAAACTAACGCTCCCCGAATGGTTAAAAGGGGCTAACGCTCCATTGTTACCTGTAGGTGTTGATAATTCAGAAAATATGTTCTGGCGCCCTGTTTATGCTCAGGTTGATCTTGAATGTGGCCAGGCTTCCGGTATCGGACTGGGATATACCTATGAGATTAACAGGCTTAGGAATCTTCCATCGAATGTTGCTGATAACCAATATCCTACTCATTACTGTTGGAATTGGGCTAATGGAGGTAATGGATGGTATGGCGTAAGCTACTTTCATAGTTTTGAGATTCTTAAAGCTGGCGGAACCCCTGACGTTAATACCTATGGCGGAATGTATGTCGGTAATTCGGATGAGCGTGTTAAATTCTGGATGTCAGGTTACGATAAGTATTACGAAGCGATGCACAACAGAATTAATGAACTTTACCAGATAGATGTTTCCACTCCTGAAGGGATATTAACATTAAAAAACTGGATACATAATCATCTCGAAGGTTCAGATGTTGGCGGAGTTGCCAATTTTTACGCCAATGCGCCTTATGGAATGTCCACTCTCCCCAACGGTACTCCCGAAGCAGGGAAATATGTAGTATTAAGCTGGGGTGGCGCAAATCATGGATTGACCATCTGTGCATATCACGATTCCATTCGCTGGGATTACAATTCTGACGGCCAATACACAAATGATATTGATATTAATAATGATGGAGTAGTAAATGTGAGAGACTGGGAAATAGGCGGATTTAAGTTTGCAAACACATACAGCGGAGGACCCAGCTTCGGAAATAACGGTTTCAGCTATATGACCTATAAATCGTGTGCAGACCCTTCAGAAAATGGTGGAATATGGAATAATGCCGTACACGTGCAATTTGCAAAAGAACAATGTGACCCGTTACTAACTGCAAGGATTACACTTAAGCATGTTTGCAGAGAAAAAATTAAGGTTAGAATGGGTTATTCAACTGATGTAAATGCAACTTCTCCCGAATTTATTCTTGAGTTTCCTATTTTCAACTATCAGGGTAGCTGCAAATATCTGCAAGGTGGAACAACTGAAGAGGATAAAACACTGGAGTTTGGCCTCGACCTTACACCGTTTCTTAATATGATCGGTTCCGGAACTCCGGCAAGATACTTCTTGCTTGTAAATGAAGACGACCCTTCAAATCAGTATGAAGGCGAAATTGTGCAATACTCAATTATCGATTATTCAAATGGTATGAATGAAATTGATTGCGGACAGTCGAATATTACTTTGGTTAATGGCGTAAACAAACTTTGGGTTGACCATACCGTAGCTTTCGATGGCGTTGATATTGCAGATAATGAATTACCGGAAGCTACTGTTTATGAGCCTTATCAGTTTTTGCTTAGTCCAGAAGGAGGTTCTTCGCCGTACTACTTTGATTTTGATATGAATTTTGCAGAAACAAGTTTAACGGAAACTTTTCCTGCAGTTAATGCGGAACAGTTGAATCCATCCAATAATAATGACGGCTTTGCATATAAAACGCTCGATTTTGATTTTCCGTTTTATGATGAGGTTTTTAGTCAGGTGAAAGTTAATGTTGACGGATTTATTGCACTTGGTGATTATAGCTCCTGGCCTTATCAGGTTTACGACTTTCTGCTTTTTGCAAAAAATAAATTTATAACTCCTTTCAATGCGGATTTGAGAATATATCCTTCTTCCGGTGACGGTATGTGGTATGATGGAGAAGATGGTTATGCAACATTCAGATGGAAAGTTTCAGTAAACGGGCAACAAAACACCTCTGAACTTAATTTTGCAGTAAGACTGTTTGAAAATGGTGATATCAAATATTATTATGGTGAAAACGATTTTTCAAATGTTGAATGGATATCTGCCGTATCAGCGGGTAATAATATTTATTATCAGTTTACAGATGTCAGCAACAATAATATAATTCCGCCGAACTATGTCTGTAATCTGTCTGCTTCGCATAAACCTGATGGATTTACTTTGTCGCCTGACGGATTTTTTAGCGGACTACCTGAATATGTTTATGATAATTTTGAAATAAGATTCAGGGTCAGTGATTCCAGAAATATTACAGCTACAAAGCCACTCTATTTTTCCACTGACGGAACAAACTTCCTTGTTATTGACGATTATTCAGTTAATTCCGGTGGTAATGATATTATTGAATTTGGTGAGTCGCCTGATCTTTCAGTTATTGTTAGAAGCCTTGGAGAACAGGTCATTTCCGATGTAAATATGAGTATATTAATAGATGATGAGTATGTTAATTTGACGGATAGTACCGAGTTTCTTGGTAATTTTGATCCATCTGAAGTTAAATCTTTCACTGATGCCTTTTCGTTTGATATTTCAAATTTGGTTCCCAATAATTATCAAATTGATTTTACAACAGTAACAACAGATGATACAGGTAGTGAATGGGAAAGCCATATTTATCTTACAGCCTGGGCACCTGTTATTGTCTCTGCCGGCCTTACTGTTGACGATGGTGGTAATGGTGGTCTTGATCCCGGAGAAACGACCGACTTAATTCTGTCATTGCATAATTCGGGAGGTGCACAGGCAAATAATCTTGATGTTGAGTTTTCTTCAAATGATCCATATGTTGTGATAAATAGCAACTTGGCCTCAATAGCTTCAATAGCTCCAAATTCGAATGAGGATGCTGTTTTTAATGTTACTGTTTCGAATGAAGTACCTATTGGTTATATTATTGCATTTGATGTTTTTGTAAACGCTGATAATGAATATTCCAATGCCACACAGGTGTTTGCTGTTGTCGGATTGCTGAATGAGAGCTTTGAAACCGGCGATTTTTCTGCTATGCCATGGCAATTTGCCGGCAATGCTGAGTGGGTTATTGATAATGATGAGGTGTATATGGGGAATTTTAGTGCCAGATCGGGTAGTATTGAAGACGAAGAAACTTCATCACTTGAAATGGAGGTTTGCTTTTTGGTAAGCGGGGAGGTTAGTTTTGCACATAAAATTTCTAGTGAGGCAACTTATGATTATCTGAAGTTTTATATTGATGGCTCGGAAATGGAAAGCTGGGAAGGGGAAGAACCCTGGTCAGAATCATCTTATAATATTACATCCGGAGTTCATACTCTAAGATGGACTTATGAGAAAGATTACTCTGTCAGTAACGGCTCTGATTGCGGTTGGATTGATTATATTTCACTTCCTCCTTTCGGAGACTCTGACCCGCAAGTTGTTTATTCACCTGAAGTAATTAATGATTCTTTGGTAAGTGGCGAAATAGTGCAGGATACAATTACTATTTCAAATATCGGTAGCGGTTCTGTTATCTATTCTATTGAGGTTACAGATACTTTAGGAAATCCGGTTGAGTGGATTACTCTTGACCAAACAGCCGGTGGACTGAATGCAAACAGTTCTGATGATATTATTGCCACAATAAATTCAAACGGCCTGGAAGAGGGTGACTATGTTGCAAAAGTTACGATTACAGATCATATGAATAATGAGTACGAAGTTCAGGTTTTTCTTAATGTGGATATTCTTAGCGGAATTGATGAAAATTCGAATTTTTATTCGGGATGCTATCCTAATCCATTTGCTGGTACAACAACAATAATCTTTACTCTCGACGAATCAGCAAGTACAACCCTTGGTATTTTTGACAATAGGGGTAGTCTTGTGAAATTACTGATTAATGGTGAAAAACTTAATAATGGAAACCATACAACTCTTTGGGATGCTACTGACAATACCAATCATAAGGTTCAGCCGGGATTATATTTCTATCGTCTGATTTCTGGTAACAATATTCATGTTGGGAAGGTTATTGTATATTAGAATATGCACTATCTTTGCAATTATGGTTGATTTAAGTACAACACTTTCGAAATGGCTTTTTTGGGATGTTGATTTTGAAACAATTGACTGGAAGAAGAATGCTCCTTATGTCGTTCAGCGTGTTTTGGACAAAGGAACCTGGGAAGATTTCAAAACTATTATGGAGTATTATGGAGATAAAAACATAAAAGAGATTATAGTTAAATTGAGATATCTTGATAAGAAAACAATACAGTTTTGTAGTGTATATTTTAATATTCCGTTAACTAACTTCAGATGTTACAATATCAAGCAGTTGAACCCGCAACATTGGGATTATTAAAAAAACTTTTTTTAAAATCATACATTGATGATTTTTGTTTGGTAGGAGGCACTGCTTTAGCATTATATCTGGGTCATCGTATTTCTGTTGATATTGACCTTTTTTCACTTAAAGATTTTGATTCTGATTTATTACTCTTTGAATTATCCAATGATTTCGACACAATTAAGCCAATTGTAAAAACAAAGAATTCTTTATTGATAGAACTTGATAACATCAGAACTGATTTGATCAAATTCAATTATTCTTTTCAGAGAATTATTTTTTTAGATAATATTCGCATACTTGCGCTGGAAGATATAGCACCT
The DNA here is from genome assembly GCA_029934735.1 of Bacteroidales bacterium. Taxonomy (GTDB): domain Bacteria; phylum Bacteroidota; class Bacteroidia; order Bacteroidales; family JAADJA01; genus JAADJA01. Next base: position 10,280 of record JAOZLR010000023.1, on the reverse strand, counting down.
ATGAAGATAGACGCAATTACCGGAAGAGGAAAGAAAAAGGACTTTTACGATCTCTATTATTTGTTGCAAAAATTTTCATTACCAAAAATGCTTGAGTTATATCAACAAAAATATCAGCACTCAACAATGTTTCATGTTATTAAAAGTTTAACGTGGTTTGAGGATGCTGAAGCAGATCCCAATCCAATAGTAATGGATAAAAACGTTACGTGGGAATTAGTCAAAAGTACAATCTCAAAGGAAGTTAATACATTTTGATTTGAAAAATATATCTATTCTTTATCGGGAAATGCCAATTTCTCCGCCTCAATCTGCAATGCCTCCTCAAAGGTTAGATAGTACTTTTTTGCAATAGAATCCGTCCTGGCATACAGACTGGGGTCGTTAAGAATTATCTCCTTTTGATCTCTGATGGCTTTATACTTTGAAAAAAGTTCGGGATACTCCTTCTTAAAGAGATAGTCGGCCTCAAGAAGTATCAATTCATCGACAGAAATGTCTTTTCTCTCAGCCTTCTTTTTTATTGATTTAAACCATTCAGGAGTGCCTTTGATTTTTTCTGTATAATACTCCGACCCTTTTAAAATCATAAAATCTTCTTTATCATTGATTCTGAATACATAATTGGCATCCTCTTTTAGTTTATCACCGAGAGACATATTTTTCAGTTTTGCTTTTTCAATTACTATATCAAACCACTTGCTGTCATTGCAAATATTATCAATAAGAGTGTATAACTGATCATACTTCGATTTTGGTGCATACTGATTGTAAGCCTTATTAAGAAAAGTCCAGTCGAATTTATAGAGAAAACGTTTTGTAACCATCAGGAATATAACATCCTGTTTCTCAATTTCTTCTTTAAGGTTTAGGTCAGAAGTTCTTGTTTTTTTAATGTATGTGTCGGGATAAACAAGGGCGTTAAAATACCAGAAAGCTTCATTTTTAAACAGGTGTTTTGGTATTCGTGTATTGAAAATGTTCCAGTAGTAGCTATCGGCAACAGTCAAAACCATTGGCCTCTCCTTTTGAGGATTATCTTCAAAACGAAAAACAGGATATGCCAGTTTTTGTTTTTCCGGTAAGTGCCACAGCAGGTTCATAGTATTAGCTACATCGTAATCAGGCCGTTTTGCGTGTTGCTCTATCTTCAGACTGTCAATATATACGTCAGGCATATCTATCTGCCGGAGATTCTCGATGTATCGGATTAGCGAGTCGGCTGCGAACGACATTCCGTAAATGCTCCAGTGAATTCCATACTGGGGATAAATGGGATATTCGGTATTGTTTTTAAGCTGCTGAAAGTATTTTTCAAAGTCAATATATTTAATCTCGTATTGATCAGCTTTTTGCAAGTATACCTCCGAGTTAGTGGTTGACTTGCCCTGTTTGAAATACCAGTTGGGAATATATTCGGGATAAATCGAAGCTTTTCCCGGTTCAAAAACCAGGATCAGGTCGATATTTTTTTCTTTTTTAAGGTATTCCTGAAGAAATTTAAGTTCTCTTATTTTTTTATCAATTATCTCTTCACCAATAAAATCACCACCAAAATACTCTCTTATGTAATCATACTCAAAAAACTGATCCTCTTTTCCAATTACAACTCCTTCAGCATGCGGAACTCGGTAAAAACTGAAATCAATCTGGTTTGTTAACCGTACAAGAAAATCACGAAACCCGATATGATCTTCAATATAGTTGTTAAATTTTGACTGAAATTCTCCAGAATACCAGCTTTTCCAGGTAAATTCCGGTTTTTCGGCTAATACAAAACTTCCGTCCAGCTTCCTGACCTTAACAAAAGGATACTCCTTTTGTATGCCAGGCAAAACCAGCATAGCAAGCATTAATATAACCAATATTTTCCCTGTCGTTTTCATCAAAATCTAAAATAAATAAAAGGATTAAAACCCGATGAAGTAATATATCCGAGACTTATTATAAAAAGCATTACTGAAATCATAAAGAATGTGATTAAAGTTCCACTTTTTTTATTTTTATCAAATACTTTCATTTGCCATTTTTCAATTCTACGGAAACCTCCATAAAAGGAAAAGAAAACGGCTGCTGACATTATAAACCAGAACTTATTATTGAAATAGATATCGTCAAAGCCGAAATTCATATTAAACATATTATGAAAATAATCACCTGCCTGTCCCATACTTTCAACCCTGAAAAGCACCCATCCGATAAGTGTTATAAAGAATGTTATGACGATACTTGGAATCTTGCCGATTTTTTTATAAAATTTCAGAAGGAACAGTTTGTCAGCTATTAGAAACATACCATGAAAAGCACCCCAGATAACAAAATTCCAGGCAGCTCCGTGCCATAATCCGGAAATGAGAAACACAATCCAAAGATTAAAATAGGTTCGCATTGTGGAAACACGGTTTCCTCCCAATGGGATATAAAGATAATCGCGCATCCATCTTCCGAGTGTTATGTGCCAGCGTCTCCAGAACTCAGTTATGTTTTGACTGATATAGGGGTTATTAAAGTTTTCGGGAAAATCGAATCCTATCATCCTGCCGATACCTATTGCCATATCTGAATAGCCGGAAAAGTCGAAGTAAATCTGAAAGGCATAAGCTACTATTCCTATCCAGGCTGTGATTGTGTTAAACTCAACCTGCTCAAGCCCGAAGATCATATCAACCTGCTCTCCAAGGACATTTGCTATCAGAACTTTTTTTGCCAGCCCGATTGTGAATCTGAAAAAACCTGTCAGGCGGTTGTTATTGTTCTCGTTCCAGCTACGGTCTTCAATCTGGTTTGCAATTTCGTTAAATCGCACAATTGGCCCAGCAATGAGCTGCGGAAACATCAGAATGTAAAGGGCAAAGTCAGTTGGTTTTTTAAGGGGATGATATACACCGCGGTAAACATCAATGCTATATGTCATTTTCTGAAACGTAAAAAATGAAATTCCAATCGGAAGAGCGACGGCAGTCCACTTGATCTGATCTATCCCAATACCTGCAAGTATTTCATTAATATTTTCAACAAAAAAGTTGGCATATTTAAAATAGGCTAATAAACCAATATTTAGAAATACAGAAGCAGCGACGAGCAGTTTTTTCTTTTCCCCTTCCGATTTATTCATCCACTTGACAAGATAGAAGTCAGTAACGATTGAACCGAGCACAATGAAGATGAAGTCGGGTGCACCCCAGGCATAAAAAAAGACACTGGCAATAAGTGCAAACAGATTTTTCAGCCTTTTCCCAATAATAAAATAAATTATCAGAAATACAGGTAAAAAGTATAAAAGAAATATGCTGCTGCTGAATACCATAAACTACTTCACCGAAGTGTAAAATGTAATAAACTGATTGGCTGCAAAAGTATTGTTCTTTTTGGTTTTATGCAAACTATGGATTACTTTTGCAGAAATATTGAACTCGATATTTCAGAATTTGAAGATGAAAGATCTGCGTAAGTGCAATGAGAGGTCATATAGTGGATTCTATTAATGAAAAAGCCCTATATTTGAACCGAAATTAAAATAGTCCGATTTTTAGGGGGTTAAACCAGGTCTATATTTTTTAAATTTACAATCAGAAGAAACTAATATAAATATGCGATTTATAATATTAAAGTAGAAGAATGTTTAATAAATTATTTTCTATAAAGGTTCACTTGTGTTTTTTAATACTACTTTCTTCATATAGACTTTCTTCTCAAAATAATTATGCAGAGATTATAACTAATCATTCTGTCAGGTCAGAAGCTTTGATTTCAATTGTTGTAAGAGTTTTAAATGAAGACCAATCAATAAATACATCAGTTAGCAGTAATTTTGAGCTCATAGCTTCACCTGCTATTCTTGAAAATGATATAATAAAGATACATAGAGGAGTTGGTTCTGTGACTACTAAAGTATATGCATCAGAAGATTTTGAAATATCAATTGGGAATTTAGTTGGACAAAAAACAATATCAGTAAGCGATAACACCCCTTTTGTACAAATTAGCGGAGAAATATCTTCAAATACTAATTGGTTGTCTGATAGTATAATTTATATTAATAACCACCTTATAATAGGTGTTGGAGCAACATTAACCATAGGAGAAGGAGTCCGTGTTTTTCTTGGTGAAAAAGTAAATTTAATTGTAAAAGGTAAACTAAAAATCGTAGGAATATCTGATAAGCCGGTTATCTTTCAGCCCTATGATCAGGATAAGCCCTGGGGTGGTATTTCGTTTTCAAATATAAATGATACCTCAAGCATAGATTATTGCTTTTTTATTTATGGTGGTGATAATGAAGAATATGTTTTCGGACATTCAAATAGTCAACCGGTTTTAATGATTACAAATTCTGCATTAGAATTACAAAATACTTTTATTTTGGATAATCCCGGAAAAGCGGTTGGAGGGAATCATAGTGTGATAAAAACAGAAGATTGTATTTTTTCAAGAAGTGATACAGGTGGAGAGTATCATTTTTGTCAAATAAATATCTCTGGTTCATATTTTATTGATATTCCGAATGATGATGGTATCTCCATAGATGACGATAACGATGCCTCCTATTTTTACGGTCTTTATACTAATGCAATTCAGTCATCAGTTATTGAAAATTGTGTTTTTTTTATAGGTAAAGATGATGGTATAGATCACAATAGTGCCAACTTGCTTATCAAGAATTGTTGGATCGAGGGATTTGATCATGAAGGTATTGCTGCATCAAACACAAACAACATAACTATTTATAATACATTGGTTACAAATTGTGATCAGGGCATTGAGGCAGGATATGGTGAACCTATTGTGGTTATTGACCATTGTGTTTTGGTTAATAATGATGTTGGACTCAGATTCGGAGATTCGTATAATTGGGGATGTGAAGGGCATATTACCACAACCAATTCAATCATGTATAATAATGTTGATAATATTTTGAATTTCGATTTGCTTACTCAAGGTTCGGTGGAAAATGCAATTGACATAAGTTATTCTATGACAAACGATGCTGATTATGATAATTATCCGAATTGTATTACCGGAGTTCCTCTTTTCAATGAAAATTATATTCTTTTACCAGAGTCTCCGGGTAATAATATGGCTAATGATGGAAGTGATTTAGGATTAATCGACCTTAGTTTATCAGTTTATGATAATCTTGTTAGTAATGTTGAAAAGTTCAATGTCTTTCCAAATCCTTTAAGAAATGATTGCAGGCTTAGTTTTAATTTAGATAAAAATGCTGATATATTGCTTCAGGTATATAGTTCTTCCGGGAGTTTAGTATATGAAAAAAATTTCAAAAACCTAAAGGCTCAAAAACATTCAATTCCGTTTAGAAATAAACTTAAATCCGGATTGTATAATTTTGTATTATTATTTAATAATGAAACTGTTGCTACAAAAAAAGTTATTGTACTTTAAATAATTATTATGAGAAGAGTTGCTATTCCATATTTAGTTTTTATTTTGATGATATTCGCCTTAAAGGCAGAATCTCAGAGTATTAAGGAGTTTTATATTGAATGTGATGCCAATGATTTTGAATATATGTATGAAAATTACAATGAAAATATATATATTCCTGTTTTACTGATTTATAATGGAAATTCATGGACAGACGTGAGAATGCGAATAAGGGGAGATAGTTCAAGAGAATATCCGAAGAAATCATTAAAAGTTGTATTTGATGCTGACCCGTTTATTACCGGACAGGATGTTTTAAATTTTAATGCTGATTATAGCGACAGCAGTTATCTGAATTCCGTTTTGAGTTCAAGACTTTTTAACGATGCAGGAATAGATTGTGCAAAAATGGAACATATCAGGCTCTATTTAAATGGTAGCTTTTATGGCTTGTATATTTTAACAGAAAATATGGACGAGAACTTTCTGGAAGCACGCGAATATGATATTTCCGGTAATTTATATAAAGCTTCAAAAGACGGTGCATGTTTAAGCATTTTTGATAATATTTTTTATCACTGGGATGAAAAACTGGATAATTCTTCTAGCAGAGATGATCTTGCAGAACTCATATTCTCCCTAAACCATATAAATACAAGTTATAGTATTTTCCTGCAATCAAATTTTGTATATTCTCAAGTCGTAAATTTTTTAGCTATAAATATGCTTCTGGCAAATGGTAGTACATATTATCACAATTATTATCTTTATAACGATGCAAATAATACTGAAAGATGGCTTGTGTTTCCATGGGATCTGGACAGAACATTTACTGCATATAGTAAATGGTACCCCTATCACAGAAGTTCTGGTTGTTGGACTCCTGATAATCCTCTTTTGGAAAAATCAATAATTGATGAAGATGTATTTTTTGATATTAAGGATGGACTTGCTGTTTTAAAAAACACACTGTTTAACGAAAATTATCTGTTTCCTATAATAGATAGCCTGTGCAATGTAATTGAACCATCTGTATTAGAAGATACCACAGACTTAATCCCGGATCTTGAAACCTGGAATATGAATGTAGAACAAACTCAAGAATTTATTACTGCTCGCTATTACTATTTAACAAATCAAATAAATAACTATCCTTATAGTTTTGAAGTACACAGATTATCAGATAATTATTTACCAAACGAGCCAATACAATTTTCTTGGAATTCAACTTCCGATCCAAATGGAGATAATGTTTCATATAATTTGTATTATGGTAGGGATGTATCTTTTGAGGACTCGACTACTACGACTATTCTGGGAATAACTGATACTATTTATACGATAAATAATTTATCAAATGAAGGAGAATACTACTTCAAAGTCGAAGCAACTGATAATTCACATGTTATTCCTGGTTTTGACACTTATAACATTTTTTATATTAGCTATGACATACCAAATATTGTAATTAATGAAATAAATTACAAATCCTCAAATGAATTCGACCCTGAAGACTGGCTTGAATTCTATAATAGTAGTGATACAGTTGTTAATCTATCGGGATGGTGTTTTAAAGATGAAAATAATCAACATGTTTTCTACTTCCCTGAAGGTACCACTATTGATTCTAAAGGATATAAGGTGTTATGTAAAGATACTTCCAGTTTTTTAAATGTTTTTCCTGATACGATACCTGTTATTGGGAATATGGATTTTGGTTTAAGCAGTTCCGGAGAGCTACTCCGACTTATCCACTATAGCGGTTACTTAGTTGATTCATTGGTTTATGAGAATGACTTCCCTTGGCCATCAGAGCCAAATGGAGAAGGACCGACTCTTGAATTATTAAATCCCGGAATGAATAACGCGATAGGCTTTAATTGGAATGCTTCGGTTAATTATGGCACACCAGGTAAACAAAATAGTTTTTATAGTCCTGATTCTTATTCCGAAAATTTCTCAAATCCCCTTATTCTTAGGCAGAATTATCCAAACCCGTTTACAGTCTATACAGATATTAGCTATGAGTTGAAAAAAACATCGGTAGTACAATTAAAAGTTTATAATTCGCATGGAGTTTTAGTAGTAGAAGAGTTTTTTAATAAACAGAAGGTAGGTAACCATACTTATACCTGGACTCCTCAGGATTTAATTCCAGGTATTTACTACTACCTGATAATTGTTGATGGCAAAACAATAAAATCAAATGCAGCAATTAAAAAATAATTAAAACTGTTTTACAATGCAAGACCTACCCTCATCGATTCAATACCATTTACATATTTTGAACTTTTTGTTATTCTGAATGGAAAATGGTTTGTTATCAGATTTGCTTTATTGTCATCTTCATAACTGTATTTTAACTCTACTATTACTGAACTGTTGTCTGTCTCTGTTCTTGTAAAATAGTTGAATGTACGGTCAACGTTTACGTATTTCAACTGGTGATCAATAGTTGACCGGTATCGTTTATCGAACGATTGAAAGTATTTTCGTGAATATCTGTTTATCAAAGTGGGCTCAACGGTGAATAAATCTTCCCTCACCCAGTCAGGTAAATTCGATTTATCGAAAATGATTTTCAGGGTTTTTTGATTAAAACTTTTGTCGAGTGTAAAGCCTATAAGAGGAAATGAAAGTTTATTTCCGGTGGCACCCGATTTCAGTTTGAATTCCAATACCGGCTTCTCTATTTTACCAAAAAGTTCACCATACCATCTAATCCTGATTTTTTTTCGGGTGCTTTTGCCGACAACATTATCAAAAAAAAATGTTAGTTTAGGTGTGTCGAAATAGATATTGTTGATAAACCTTTGTTGATGAATTTCAGTAAATCGTGCAGGATTGTGTTTGATAATTGTTTCAGCTCTTTCGAAAGAAAAGTTTTGTAAATAAAACTTCCGCTCGTACCTGCTGTTTTTAACCGTTGACAGTTCTGACATTCTTCAATTATTAATATGTCTTATTGTCAATAAAAGAGATCGAAACCGAATCATTAAGTTTTTGCAATTCTTGTTTACACGATTGCAGTTTCTCGGTTTTATCAATATCAACAAGGAATGAAGCCTCTATCAGGTTTTTATTCTCATCAAAGCGCTTCAATTCCGCAGCTTTGAAATATTTTTTTATAATGGCTGTAATATCATTCAGTTGCAAATCAACAGGAGCATCACAGGAGATATTTAAAAACAGATTTTGTTGGATATTTTTTCCACGTAAAAAATATCTTATCCAAATTATTGCCATCATAACGATAAAGGCAACAACAACAACAAATCTCTGGTTTGCACCTAGTCCTAGTCCAATTGAGATAGAAAAAAACAGATAGGCAAGCTCTTCAGGCTCCTTAATTGCTGCCCTGAAACGTACTATTGACAAGGCCCCTACCAGTCCCAACGATAAAGCAAGCGATGACTTAACAATAGAAATAATAAGCATTGTAGTGAAAGAGATCATCAGGAAATTATAGCCAAACATTTTACGGTTCGACAGGCTGTTGGCGCATTTTGCATAAGTATATTCAAGTATCAAGGATAATACAACAATTAATAACGAGTTTATGAGAAAATCAGAAAGTGATATCTGTGCACTCTCAGTAATCATAAACTTTTGAAACAGGCTCCATTTATCTTGCATAACTATTTAATTTTATATTCAAAACTGCAAAATTATACTAAAATGTACAACTTCATCAATTTATTATTCAATTAGGAAATAATACTAAAAGTTGATTAAGTAGATACCAACACGTATGTACGGGATTCAGCATCAGTTTATTATTTATAAAATTTATCGGCAACTTTTTTCTTTTTGCCACTGATTAATGTATCATTTAATATTAATTGCGACTCTTCTTCAATAAGGTGTAATGTGTTGTTATTGTGATGTTTCAATGAATGTGTTATAATAGTGGCAGCTCCAAATTCAGGCTTTTTCTTAAATGCTGTCATACCGTAATTGCAATTGTAAACAGAAGAGTTAAAGACCTCTACAATTGACATATCTTTTGATGCTATACCAATATTACAATTTGAGATATCAGTATTTTTTATGATAAGATGCGAATTTTCACCACCGCTTATCCCTTTGTCATTAGCTCCGGAAATAACCAAAGAATCAATCAAAATTTCGCTTCCAGAGAAATCAATTGCGTCATTTAAAATATTTGTAAAAGTGATGTTTACTGCCTTTCCGGTACAGAAATCTGAATCGAAGGCATCAGAGAAAATATTATCGAACCTGCAATTGCTAACGTTAAAATCGGAACGAATAATGTTAAGAGCATCTTCACAATTATTATTTATAATTTTTGTATTTGTAATGTCAACATCCGATTCATAAAACGTTACGGCGCCCGTTAACATCCAGCCTTTATAGCTGAGAGTATTTAAATTGTCAAAAATTGCATAGTCTATTTTCGATCTTCCTTCTGCCTGTAAGATAGTGATTCCATTGGCAGTACCGTCTGATGATTTAATTGTTACAGGGTTGTTTTTTTCACCCTTAATATAGAGAGTAGAATAGGAAATCAAAAAGGCACTATCAGCAAAATCAATTTTTGTCCCCGGCTCAAAAGTTACATTGTATCCTTTCGGAATGATAACAGGTACTTTAATAATATAATCTCCTGAGAAAGTGATGTTTTTTCCATTCATTGTCAGAAAAGGAGAATTTTCGTCAATAGAGTACTCTTTAGCTATTTCCTGTCTGGGCGACCCTACTTTCGGATATGGCCAGGGATAGATGGGGCTGACGAATATCTCATCTTCATTATCAACCATGTAAAACAGGTATATAGCATTTGTGTCCGTTGGAATTTTGAACGTTTCTCCTGAAGTAATATAGCCGGGTATTATGATTTTTGGTTCTGTGCTAAAGAAAGATGTCATTCTTTT
>JAOZLR010000182.1 GCA_029934735.1 Bacteroidales bacterium | reverse complement strand
GGCAACTCCGCCAAATGCAATTATTTTTGGAACCGGAAGGATCAGGGTTATTGATTTGGTGAAAGTTGGGATTATTTTTGAGTTTATTGGAATTTTGATAATTACCCTGGGTATTCTATTCCTTGGACCCATTTTAGGAATTGACCTGAATACTATGCCGGACTGGGCTCATTGATTATTACGATATCAATGTTTGGTACACAATGGTCATAGAATTGTCACATAATGGTCACTAATAGTTATTCGGTGGTTATAAAATTGTTAACTGCTTATCTGCTTTAGTCATGTTGATTTGTGTAATAGGCAGATATACTGACATATAAGTTATGTTTAATGTTTTGACTTCTGCAGCTCTGTAATGTGCAGATACAGTGTGTACTACATTTATTCCGATTAGTATTTACTTGAGCGAAGCAGATAAGCAGTAATTGTTATAAGTGGTTATTTTGTGTTGAGCAGCGAATGACAATTAATAACAGCGCAGCTATTTACAACTAATGACAACACAGCAAATCCCGAAACAATTAAAATTTCAAAGAAATTTTGCTAATGTTTCGAGGATGCTCGAAAATCTAAGTAAAAGATCCTTCAATTCTGTTCAGGCTATCATTCTTTAACAATGCTCAGTATATTAGAATTTGGAGATTTTCGGCATGACAATGAATAACCGCGAAGCGAACTTTACCCTGCCTTACTAATCATTTCCAGTTTTTCTTCATCCAGTATTTTTATATTCTTCCCTTCCATCTCTATTAAGCCTTCTCTTGAAAAATCAGAGAGTACCCGGCTAACACTTTCCCGTGTGGTTCCCAAAAGATCTGCTAGGTCATTTCGATTTAATGAGAGTTTAAAGGAGCTGCTTTTATAAAAGTTTCTGGAAAAATTAAGCAGGTTAAAGGCCAATCTTCCGTTTAGCATTTTCTGTGTCAGGTTGATACATCTATGGAATTGCTGCAATTCATTTTTGCAAAGCTCCAGTACAATTTCATAGGCAAATTTTCCATTTTTATGAATGAGTTTGCGGAAGATATTCAGATCAATAAAACAGGCTACAGAAGGATCAATAGCCACAGCAGAGTAATGATTGATCTTATCACCTACGGTGGTTGGAATACCCAGATAAGCAGTGGCCTTCACAATCTTCAATATCTGGTCCCGGTGAGGGCCTTTTAAAGTGAGTTTTACCAACCCTTCTTTAAGGTAAATAATGTTGGAAGATAATGCATTCTGCTTAAAAATAGTTTCTCCTTTTTCGAAATGAACTTCAACGCAATTCTCTCCCAAATCATTTAACTCTATGTTGGACAAAAAGCCGGTAGCCTCTGAACGGACCTTGCAGTCAATGCATTTATGTAATTCCATAAAGAAAGATTAATAAAAATACTATTTATAAAATGTGATTCAAAGTTACATAAAAATGTGACTATAATCACATTTTCCATATAGCTACATCACAGAGAATCCTTTGGCAGATGGTAAATCCTGCCATAACTTTATACTGTTCATTAATTAACAATTCAATTTATTAATAAAAAAGGAGGAAATTAAAATGGCAAAAAAAATGACTTTGGCACTATTCTCTGGTAGCGTGGATAAACTTACGGCTGCCGGTGTTATCCTTGGCGGCGCTGCAGCTGAGGATATGGACGTTGAAATCTATGTTTTATTACAGGCAGCCTTTGCCTTTAAAAAGGAAAATGCCCTGGTAAATGACAGAGTTTCGGAAATTACAGATAAGAAAGATGATTTCTTAGCATCGCTGAAACGTCTTGGTACTCCACATTGGACAGAGGCTTTTAAAACAGCCAAGGAAATGACCAATGTAAAAATCCATATTTGTGGCTTTGCCGGTAAAGTTTGGCATGGAGAGAAGCTTGATGACTTCATTGATCTGGCCGATGATATTTGCGGAATAGGAGAATATATGACTTCTGCTGAAGAATCTGATATTAATTTATTTATTTAATAAAATAGGAGAAAATTATTATGAATATTGAAGAATTAAAACAAATTAAGGTTGACAAATCGGTTGATGCCCGTGGAACATCCTGTCCGGGACCTTTATTAGCAGCTAAAAAGGCCATTGGCCAAATTGAAAATGGACAGGTGATGGAAGTGCTTTCGGCCGACGAAGGTACCAGAAGGGACATCCCGAAGTGGTGTACCAAAAAAGGTTACGAATACCTTGGAACCGTCGAAGAAGCGGGCTTTTTTAAAATCTTTCTAAGAAAGTAAACATGACAGGTGGAAAAGTGAATAATAGCCCGAAAATTTTGGTATTTTCTACCGAAAAAATTTCCGATCCGGCTATTGATATGGCGGGTTTGTTAAAGTTACATTACCCGCCTACCGTTTACACTATTCCGATTCCCTGTTCAAGTGCAATTAAACCCCGCTGGATTTTGCATGCTCTTGATCAGGGTTTCGATGGGGTATTTATCGCTGCCGATGGCACCGACTGCCCTTATGGAGAGTCGTGTACCGAAAAAACCGGAAAGTTAATGAGTGTCACCCAACAAGTCATGAAAGACAAAGGAATAGATCCTGCCCGTCTGAAAATGGCAGCCATTTGTTCCGTATGCAGCGAGTCTTTCGTAAAACATGTGAAAAGTTTTACTGAATATTTAAGTAAATCATCAAATTAAAGAATATGCAGGAACAAAGAAAAGTTCTGGAATATGACGTTCTTGTAATAGGTGGCGGCATTGCAGGAGGGGAATCAGCCTTGAACCTGGCCGATATTGGTTACAAGGTTTTACTCGTGGAAAAAGAACTTTCCATTGGCGGCAAAATGATATTGCTAAGTAAAGTGTTTCCCACCCTCGATTGTGCAGCCTGCATTACCACACCAAAGGTATCGGAAATTGCAAGACACCCCAATATCACTATTTTTACAGGAGCCGAAACACGGAAAATAACCAAAAAGGGAGAACATCGTTTTGAAGCGGTTGTTTTGCAAAAGCCTCGCTATGTTCATATTGACGATTGTACAGGCTGTCAGCTTTGTGAAGAAGCCTGTCCTGTTAGTGTTACCGATGAATACCAGTATGGTCTGGTTGGAAGAAAAGTTGCCTACATCCCCTTTAGTATTGCCAGCCCCCGTGCTGCCGCCATTGACATTAATAACTGTACCCTTTGCGGCGCTTGTGAACGAGCATGCCCAACTAAGTGTATCGATTTTACCCAAACCGAAGAAGAATTATTGGTGAAAGTAAAATCAGTTGTGGTTGCCACGGGATTTGATTTATTTGATCCGCTGAAAATCCCGCGTTACGGTTACGATAAATACAAAAATGTGATTACTTCTATGCAAATGGAGCGGGAGTTGGCGCCTACCCGTCCTTTTAATACGGTTTTGCGACCGGGTGATGGCAAAATGCCTGACAATATTGCCTATGTGTTGTGTACAGGTTCGCGTGATAAATCGGTGGGCAATCCTATTTGCTCGCAAATTTGCTGCATGTATTCTATCAAACAAGCCCAATTACTTATGGGAGCTTTGCCTATGGCTGATGTTACTATTTATTACCTGCATATCAGGGCATTTGGAAAAGGGTTTAATGAGTTTTATGCCCAAGCACAGGATATGGGAGTAGAATTTATGAAAGGAAAAGTTGGTAAAATCACAGAAAAAGAAAATGGCAACCTGATATTGCGTTATGAAGATATTGAAGCAGGAACTGTGAAAGAAGCTGAACACGACATGGTAGTACTTTCGGTTGGCGTGTTGCCGCATCAGGGTATTTCCGATGTTTTTGAGCACGAAGAGCTTGAATTGGATCCTTTCCATTTTGTTAATCAAGCGGATATTTTGGCGAGTCCTGCAAAAACAAGTATCGATGGTGTATTTGTGGCCGGAACCGCTTCCGGGCCTATGGATATTCCTGATTCTATTTTGTCAGGAGGCGCTGCCTCTGCTGAAACAACAAGTTATTTAAGGAGGGCATCGTTATGAAAAAGAAAATAGGCGTATATGTATGTCATTGTGGGGGAAACATTTCCGACTATGTAGATGTGGAAAAAGTTCGTCAGGCTGTTGAAACTGAAGAGGGTGTTTTTCTATCCAAAACCACGATGTTTGCTTGTGCTGATTCCAACCAGAAGGAAATGGTTGAAGATATTAAAAAGGAGGAACTTGATGGCGTTGTTGTAGCTTCATGTTCACCTAAATTGCATCTTTTAACTTTTCGGGCCGTTACGGAAAGAGCGGGACTGAATAAATACAACTATGTCCATGCCAATATTCGTGAACAGGTTTCCTGGGCGCATTCTGATAATAAAGTGGGGGCTACTGAAAAAGCCATTCAAATTGTTAAAGCAGCCATTGCCAAAGTGCGGTATGCAGAATCCCTTGAGCCAATAAAGGTTGAATCTACCAAAGCTGTTGCTGTAATTGGTGCTGGTGTGGCAGGTATGCGTGCTGCCATTGAACTGGCTGAAGCGGGTTCGGAGGTGTTTTTGATTGAGAGAGAGTTTTTCGTGGGTGGACGTGTAGCCCAGTGGGATGACATCTGCCTTACCGAAGAAACAGGTAAAGAATTGGTTACCCGTCTTTATGATGAGGTGATAAAACATAAACATGTGACCCTTTTTACAGGTGCTGAAGTGGTGGAAAACTCAGGTAGTGTTGGGAATTTTAATCTGAAAGTTAAAATTACACCTCGCCATTTTAAACTACATTGCGATGAGGGAGGTTTGCAAAAAGCCGTTAATGTATGTCCCGTGGAAGTACCCGATGAATTTAATTTTGATATTACCAAACGTAAAGCTATTTTTCACAACTATCCTAGTGAGTATCCGCAATTGCCGGCTATCGACATGAAAAACTGTACCCGCTGTGGTGAATGCGAAAAAGTGTGTAGCAACATCGACTTTAGCCAAAAAACTGAATATCTTAATATTAAAGTTGGTTCCATTCTTCTTGCTATCGGTTTCGATCCTTATGAGCCCAAAAAAGGAGAATTTGGGTATGGTGAAATTGACAATGTGGTCACATTTCCACAGTTTAAAAGAATTGTTCATTACTGTGATGATAAATTGACCTATAAAGGCAAGGAAATTAAAAATATTGCTTACATCTACTGTGTGGGTAGCCGCCAGCTCGAAGGCGAAAATAAATATTGCTCGCGTTATTGTTGCACGGCAAATATCCATACTGCCATCACTGTGAAGAAAAAATATAATAGTATTCATAACTTCCATTTTAACAGGGGCATAAGAACCTATGGCAAAGCGGAAATCTGGTATGATGAATCTTCCCGGTTGGGTGATATTTACCTGCAGTCTTTTGAACATGATCCACCGGTTATCCAAAGGAAAGGGGATCAGACTACTGTAACGATCAAGGATGTGCTGACTACTGATAAGGAGCTTGAAGTAGTTGCCGATCTGGTGGTTCTCGTTACCGGTATGGAGCCGCGCAAGGACAATTCCATTGGAAGTTTATTAAAGGTACCTAAAGGCAGGGATAAATTCTTCAATGAAATCCACATGAAATTACGTCCGGTGGAGACGGTTATTGATGGGGTAACCATCGCGGGAGCAAGTCAGGGACCCAAAAACATTATGGAATCAATGAACTCGGCCTTAGCAGCAGCCACCAAGTCGTTCTCGCTGGTCAATGCTGGTGAACTTGCACTGGAACCTACCATTGCCACGGTTGACGAAGAAACTTGTGAATGGTGCGGCAAA
>JAOZLR010000181.1 GCA_029934735.1 Bacteroidales bacterium | reverse complement strand
CATCAAAATTGCAAATAGATTTATTCTGGAGGTAAAGAAGCACAGGAAGTAGTGTAACTTTAACTCATTGGGCTGAAATGAGAGGATAAAAAAGAAATCCTCCAATTATAAAAGATTTCCGTAATCTGAGACAAAACTTACGATAAACATATTTATTACCCCCCTGAAAACCACCGTTTTTATTTTCAGTGGTTTTCAGGGGGGTATTGTAGCTTTTAATTGTTATATCTTTGCATTGTTATTTGGTTTGAATCGTTTTTTTAAACACAAGCTTTGATCATAGATAAAATATATTGGACAATACAATTTATTTGCTCCGCAAGGAGTAAAATTAGACTTTGCTATTTGTATTCCACTGATACACAGGTCATTACCCCCCCCCTATAACGATCTAATAGACAAGTACTTACAACTACAGGTAATAATTTCAACAATATTATTGTTAAATATATTTCTTTTTTCATTGTACTGACCTTAAAAACAAAGAACCCTTAAATCATTAAAAGCATTTGGAATTTAAAAAATTTAGAACCATTAAAATTGAAAGATATGAAAAAAATAATTAGTATATTTGCAATTATGCTATTTTGGAACTTTGTGTATTCACAAGACATAATAAATCATTATGATACGGATAATACTGTAGGAGAAACTTTCAATGATCCGGATTTTACAGATTATACCGGTGAATATCAAATTTGTATTAAAGATTTGTATTGGCACGATTATGATGACTTGGCAGACCATCTAATTACTTATAGCTTTGAATGTGTATCATTTCCTTTTGTACCAAACTGTTTTGATATTAACTCAACCATTTCGAGCTGTTATCCAGTTGAACCTACCGATGATTTCCGTAATTTCATTGTACTAACCGGTACTCCTGTAACGATTGAGGAGCCATATAGTGGAGATGGATGGGTTGGTGCAAAAAAAGTTTATATGCGTAGTGATCCACAAGAGTTCAATGATGGTTGGTATAGTAACTTTACATCATTAGCTAGTAACGCTTATGTATCACATTTATTTAATGACAGGATGATCTTACCTCATACGATTTTACGCATAACACTTAATGTTCATGCTGAGAATGATATTATTTCTGAAATCGTTATGACAATATCCTGGTTGTATGATAATACAAGGGGTAGAATGCAAAAATATCCCTTCATAGATATTGACGGACACTCAACTGCGGCAGAAATTTATGATGTGATTTTTTATCCGAAGTTTAAATATGACCCAGATGGACACCAGTATGATACAGAGGATAATCTTGGCTGGTTTGAAGGTGCCCGTCCTGCAGGTTTTACACCGTTAGGGTCAATAAACTATTATCATAATAATGATATAGAACCACCATTAGATAATTTTTATCCTCCTCCTGGATATTATTTTTTAGAATTCCCAAATAGTTATTTTTACCCTGCACCCTATGTTCTATTATCTCCACCACTTAGAAATAAAAGCGGGATAGCTTATGCAGGTTATAATAATGCTGGGGAAATAGAAGACGGAGAGGATGGCATACCTCATAAATATAAAATTCAGGAACCAATAGTTTTAGATTATATTAATCCGGAAGAAAAGATAATCTACAACCCCTCAAAAGTTGAAATTAACTGCAATCTGACTTTCCCTGAAGACTACAAATTCCTTACAGTACATCGCAAATATCCGGACAGTGCCTGGGTTGAGGAAAATAATCCCGACGGGATTGTGGATCGCAGGAAAGTTTTATGTCCCAGCGATCAAATTGATGAAGACGGTGAATTTTTATCTGAATATATAATCGATTATAATAAAACATTAACAATAAAACAAGGCGTTACAATAATGGATGTGAAATTTACCGGAATCGGAGGGATAGTAAATTATTACCCTGATAATATTACCGGAAATTTCAAATTTTCTTCCGAGCTTAAATTGGAAATGCTTTCCGAAACTCTGTTTATCAATAATACTCAAATATGGGAAAATGAGATAGACTTTTATGGCTTATACCTCTATATTGAACCCGGAGCATCATTAACCATCCAAAATACCTTAACAGTATCTCCGGAAACAAAAATAATCGTTAAACGCGGTGCTCAACTTATAATAGATGGCGGAACAATAACCAGCAGTAGCTCCTGGCAAGGTATTGAATTATGGGGTACGAGCACTCAGTCACAAACACTTGAATACCAGGGGTTGGTTAAGGTAATCAATGGCGGAGCAATTAAGAAAGCCGTGTGCGGTATCAGAGCCGTTAAAATGGGCGATCCTGTCGATGGTGACGGTGATATACCGAATTTATCCTATACCGGGGGTATTGTGCAAACGAGCGATGCTGTTTTTAGTGACAACAAAACTGCTGTTCGTTTTTATGATTATTCCACCGAAAACAGTGCCAGCTATTTTAAAAAAACCGATTTCATTGCCTATTATAATAGCCCCGTTTATTTGTTGTATTTGTCGGGAATTGACGGTATAAATATCCTGGGATGTACATTTGAAGACCAAAGAACATCGCTTAATATTACACAACGTGCTACGGGTATTTATGCAACAAATGCTAAGTTCAATGTAAACGAATATTGCATTGTCAACGGCAACTGTTATCCTTCTGTTTTTACCGGTCTTAACTACGGTATTAATGCTATTACTTATAATCCTTTGAAAGTGGCAAGTATAGAAAACGCTAACTTTGAGGAGAACCACCGTTCGGTTTATCTTGGTACAATGGACGGGGCAACGGTTGTGTTAAATCAATTTACTCCCTACACCGGAATGACAATGAATGGTGAGGATAGTTATTGTCTCTATTTGGACTACTGCACCGAATACACCGTAGAGGAAAACGACTTTGAGTATGAAGGCGCTGACCCGGGAGGCATAGGCCTAGTAATTAACAACTCAGGTCCTTACAATAACGAGATTTACAGGAATGACTTTACAAACCTTGATTACGCCACACTGGCGCAGAGTTGTAATAGGAGTTATTTAGATGAAATTGGTCTTAAAATCAAATGCAACGACTACTGGGACAACTACCAGGACATTGCCGTTACTTCCGATGGAGAGATTGAATACCCGGGCATAGCACGCGACCAGGGAGGCCCCGGAGGAACCGCAGCACAAGCAGGAAACCGCTTTAGCCTTAATAACAATGGCAACGACATAAGCGACTATAGCACTATTCAGGATGGACAAGTTAATTATTATCATCACGACCCGCAATCATCAGCTGAACCGAGAGTAGAACCGGAGCATATAAGTAAGTTTATTAATTTAGAACTTGTGGAAGGTAGTGTGTATTTAGAAGATGAAAGTTGTCCATCAAATCAACCTGGTGGAGGAGGTTCCGGTGAAGATGGATTAAAAGGTAAAATGGCCGAAAGCGAATATAAAGCAGACAGTACACAAGCCATACTAACAGCACTTGTTGACGGTGGTAATAGCGAAATTCTGGAGCAGGAAGTACTTCAAAGCATGCCACCCGAAGCTTACGACCTCTATATGAGTCTTATGGGAAAATCGCCTTACTTAAGTGATTCTGTTTTAATGGCTGCTATCGAAAAAGAAAATGTGTTGCCCAATGTGTTAATAAAGGACATTTTGGTTGCCAATCCACAAGCAGCAAAATCTAACGAGGTAATGGAAAAGGTTGATGAGAAATCCAACCCTATGACAGAGGAGATGATAGCTGAAATACTATTGGGTAAATATTTTGTAGCGGCAAAAGAAAAATTAGAAGCAAATGTAGCCTATTACAGGCATCAACGTTCTACAGCTTTGAAATTCCTTAAGCAACTATACAGGAACGATACGGTAAATGCCTGGGCACACGACACCCTTATCTCTCTTCTAGAAAATGAACAAGGACTGAAAGAAAAATTTGAGCTTGTATTTGCTTATACCGCGCAAGACAACTGGACTGCTGCTATGAACCTTTTAAACAACCTTCCGGCTCAATATTCATTTAACACATACCGACAGGAGATGTACGACGACTATTATCAGTTGATAAATGTATATTATGAATTATACCAGGCAGGATTTGGAATTGACAGTTTATCGGAAGCACAAAAGTCTGCATTATACCTGTTGGCTGATAATGTTACAAATATGGCCGGAGGGTATGCCAGGAACATTTTAATAGAGGTAGATAGTTTAGAATATTCGGAGCCAATTATTTTGCCTGATGCAGGATTAAAATCCGGCAGTATTGTTTTTGATTTACCTAATATCGAAAACTTTAAACCCGAATACATTAAACTATATCCTAATCCCGCAAAGGATTTTATAATAGTTGAACTGCTTACCGGTAATATTGATGGTGTCAATATAGAAGTATATGATATTCAGGGTAAGTATTTATTTGCTAAAGAAATCCCTGGTAAAAAACAACATTGTATTTTACCCGTAAAAAAACTAAAAACAGGTATTTATTACCTTAAAGTAGAAATAGGTAACAGGTCTATTAAAAGTAAAAAATTCAGTGTAGTTAAGTAATAACTAAATATTAGGAAACCGGAGTTAAATACTTTGGTTTCCTTTTTAATTAAAACAGTATGATTAAAAAAAACATAGCATTAATTTTATTTGTTTTATTCTCAGTATATTCATTTGGTCAGGAACCAATTTATTTCAATAATATCTACTCAAACAATTATTCTGATATAGGTGGTAATTCTGTAATAGAAGTTCAAAATGGCTATTTAGGATTTGGGGCTGTTCACTTTCCAAATCAAACAGAACAATACCTAATTTTCCTAAAAATTGATGATTTAGGGAATGAATTATTATGGACACCATTTGGAGAAGAAAATCATAACTATTATCCAGGTACAGGAGGAGGAAAAATTATATACACAAATGATGGTAATTTAGCAATTGCTTTTCATATAGCAGACTCGGAAACTGTATATGGTTGTTTGTTCAAATTTACACCGGATTTAGATACCTTATGGAAAAAGCATTATTATACAGAAGCTGAGTGGACTATTATACAAAATAGTAGTCAAACAACCGATAATGGATTTATTCTGGTAGGTGAAGTATTACAAAATCAATACACCGATTTAATTTTGCTTAAAACTGATAGTCTTGGAAATGAAGAGTGGCATCAAAGTTATGGGACGAATTGGTCTGAGAAAGGAAGAAATGTTATCCAAACCCCGGATGGTGGCTATTTAATAGGCGGTTACTTTTGGAAACCCGGATACGACCATAGCCTGGATGTGATGGTAATAAAAACCGACAGCCTCGGCAACCAACAGTGGATCAAATACTATGGCAACCCCAACGTGGATGACGATATGGCATTAGTTGCTCTGGTCGATGACGGGAATTATTTGGTGGCTACGGTGTATGGGTCTTACCCTTTGTCATCAACTGCAAGGATAGGTCGATTAAATATTCTTAAAATGGATAATAATGGAGATATTATTTATAACAAAAAAGTTGGCCCAAACAGACTTAATTTTTATATTAAAAATTTACGTAAATTAAGTAATGGATATATTCTATCTGGGTTTTCAAAAGAAACTGATTCTGCAACATACCAATATTATTCGGGATGGATGATGAAGTTAGATAATAACTTAGACAGTGTATGGTATCGCGATTATATACACGAAGACGAAGATTGGGAGAACTTTTTCTACGATGCCTACCCCACAACCGACAACGGCTACATAGCCATAGGCAAAGCCCGCCCCGATATGGGTACCAACAAAATGTGG
>JAOZLR010000180.1 GCA_029934735.1 Bacteroidales bacterium | reverse complement strand
GATTACATATTGACAAAAGTAATAAAATAAGTACTTCAAGGTACTTTTTGAGTTCATTTCTATCTAAAATATTCATTATCCTGCGTAGATTGTAAGCTATAAACATTAATCCCACATCGGCACTTGCACGTTTCTTGTATCTCTTTGTAATTATGTAGCTAAATCCCCATTGCCGTTTTATGGTGCCAAAGGGATGGTAGGTAATAACACAGGACTAAACTTGCGAAGTCCTGTAGGGCCAAAATCAAAAATAAAACCACATGGTAATAATTCTATAATTCGCTACCTTTGCGATATGAATTGGAATAATATTTTTTCAGAAAAACGAATAGGTAGCGATACCACATCAAAAGGTGTAAGAACCCAATTTCAAAGGGATTTCGACAGGTTAATATTTTCTTCATCATTCAGAAGACTTCAGAACAAAACCCAGGTTTTTCCTTTGCCAGGTTCCACCTTTGTACACAACAGGCTTACACACTCTCTTGAGGTTGCCAGTGTTGGCAGGTCGCTTGGTAAAATCGTCGGAGAGAAACTAAGTAAAAAAGATGGAATAACAAAAGAGGCAAAAACCTTTTATAAATATGAACTTCAAAATGTGGTTGCAACAGCCGGTCTTGCACACGACATAGGAAATCCTGCTTTTGGACATTCAGGAGAAAAGGCTATATCAAAATATTTTTTGGATAATACAAAACTTCTTATTGAGAGTAAAGAGTTAATGAGCTTTTTCAGTCTTCCCGAATGGGCTGACCTCACTTCTTTTGAAGGGAATGCAAATGCTCTTCGTGTCCTCACCCATACTTTTCGGGGAAAAGCACCGGGCGGGCTCGGACTTACAATTACTACACTTGCCTCTCTGCTTAAATATCCCTGTGAGTCTGTCTCAATTGACAAAAAGATTAAACACAGAAATAAATATGGCTTTTTTCAGGCTGAAAAGGATACCGTTAGAGAGATTTTTAGTAATCTGAATATGATTAAGGAGTCTGATAATCCGGTTGTGTATAAGCGTCATCCGTTTGTCTATCTTACAGAAGCTGCCGATGATATCTGCTACAGGATTCTTGATATGGAAGATGCTCTCAGACTTGGCATCATTGAAGAATCAAGAGTTACTAATTACTTTATCAGGTTATTAGAAAGTATTAACCATAAAGATGATAACATTGAAAAGATCAGGAAAACCTTAGAGGAAATAGAAGACAGGAATGAGCGCATCACCTATCTTCGTGCAAAATGCATAAATGCTCTTACCCTTGAATCGGCAGATATCTTTCTAAAAAACTCAGACTCCATAATTTTAGGAACATATAATAATTCTCTCGTTGACTCAATTGAAGACGACAATTCCATACTAAAAAAAATTAGACGGGTTTCGTATGAAGAAATTTACAATCACGACACTGTGCTTGAAATTGAAATTGCTGGTTATCATGTAATATCAGAGCTTTTATCTCTTTTTATTCCGGCAGTATTAAAGAAAAATCCTGACAATAAAGATCAAAAGCTACTACGGTTAATCCCAAATCAATTTACAGCAGATACTGATTCGGCTTACGTGAAGGCACTCTCTGTACTTGATTATGTAACCGGGATGACCGACTTATATGCAACCGAACTTTATAGAAAAATTTCAGGGATTGATATTCCGAGACACAGGTAACTTTTTTTATCTAATTTTGGAAACTGATGAATATTATCTTTCGCATTATATTATTTTTTATAATCTTTCTGACTTTTTATCAGGGTGCAGGTGGTCAATCTGATACCGACAGCCTTGAGTTAAGGGTGGAACTTGGAAAAGTATCTCACAATGAAAAATTCAGGAATATTGATAAATCCCTTGAATTTGCTCAGCAAGAATTAGATTTATCAGTCAGTACCGGAAATCAACAGGAAGAACTGAAATCATTAAATACACTTGGAGAAATATTCATTGATAAAACAGAATTAAAAACAGCTATGGATTATGCTGTAAGGGCTAATGCACTTGCAAAGCAACTTGAAGACCCATATCAACAACTCCGGGCACTTTATTCAATGGGTCTCATATATACACAACTTGGCAATTATGATAAAAGCTCAGAGATGTTTTACGAATGCCTCAGACTTAGTGAGCAAATCAATGATGAAATTATGAAGGTTAAAGCCCTAAATAGTATTGGGATCGTTTATCATAACCAAAGTAATTACGATAAAGCATTGGAATTTTATTATAAAGCGCTTACCAAGGCTAAGGATATAGGGTATTCGAAAGGTATCTCAAAAGGGTTAAACAATTTGGCGGCTATTTTTGGCATCAAAGAGGATAATATAAAAGTTGCACAATACCTTAGTGAGGCTATTATTCTAAATAAGGAGCTCAATGATGTGGAAATGCTGGGTGTTAATTATCTTAATTATGGGTATTACTTTCAGGTACAGAAAAAATACGATTCAGCCCTGAATTACTACAATGAAGCTTTGACGATTTATGAAGGGCTTGACAATGTAGCTTCTGTTATAAGTACAAAAATCTTTCTTGCTGAGTATTATCTCGAAGTTGGCAACACCGAAAAAAGCAAAACCTTTGCCAAAGAAGTATTAGAAGCCGGAAAACACTACGGACTTAAACGATTTGTTTATGAATCAGCAGCCTTGCTTAGTAAAATATACTTACTACAAAATGACTCTTTACAAGCCTATAAGTACCAGGTACTGGAACTTCAAATTAAGGACAGCCTGAATATTGAAGAGAGCCAAACCGAGCTATCAAAGCTGGAGCTACAGTATGAATTGGATAAGGCAGAACAGAAGAACAGGATTGCGGAGCAACGCAAAGATATGATCATTATTATTGTCGTAACCTCCCTGATTTTTGTCATAATAATCATAATACTTATGCTAAGCCGGATGCGCATTAAAGCCAATTCGGTGAAACTGGAAAATGATAAGCTTGAGATGAGTCTGGAACTACGTAGCAAGGAGCTAACAGCAAATGTTATGTCAATTATGAAAAAGAACAATACTCTGTGGCAAATAGCGAAAAAACTAAAAGTTATTCAGAAGGAGGCTGTGAAGGATGAAACAAAAATAGCAATCCGGAAAATTACAACAGAATTGAACAAAGCTGTGGAAGATGAACAATGGGAAGAATTTGAACTAAGATTTAATCAAACTCACAATGAATTTTACAATAAACTACTCGCCAGTTTTCCCAACCTTACTCCTCAGGATCTACGCCTGTGTGCTTTTCTTCGCCTGAATATGACCACAAAAGAGATATCAGAATTAACAGGCCAGAGAACCTCTACAATTGAAATGGCTCGTACACGCCTTCGCAAAAAACTAAATATTACCAATACACAAACAAACCTAATTACTTTTCTAACTAAAATTTGAATTGTAATGTTTTTCTATAGGCTTTTTTAAGAGTGAAGCAGGGTTTTGTAGTGGTAAAAAAGTTGCATTTCATTATTCTAATCACAAATTTTGCAAAATATTTACTAATTGATTAAATCATGAAAAAAACTACTGTTAAAGAGAGTTTAAAAGAACAAGAGCTTTCTGATATTGAAGATGAGGAAAACCTTGATCGCTTTATTGAAAAAAGAAAGATTCAAAATGAAGCTCTGAAAAAAATTGCAGATATGAATATGGCCTCAACGAAAAAGTCACACAATAAAACGAAAAAACAATAATAAAAAACATCATATTATGAAAAATATTTTAATTCTGATTAGCATTGTAACTGCAAGTTTGAGTATTCAGGCTCAAACCATTGTTAGTACTTCACCTGAAAAGAAAAATGCCCTAATCGAGGACTTTACAGGTGTTAACTGTGGCTTCTGCCCTTATGGTCACAAAGAAATTGCCCAGTTTATGGCAGCACATCCCGGCGATGGATTTGGCATAACAATTCACCAGGGGTATTATGCTATACCCGGAGCTGGTCAACCAAACCTGCAAACCGCTGTTGGTGATGCCTGGGGCGAGTATTTTAATGCTAACTCCTGGCCTGCTGGAATGGTGAACCGTCACGACTGGGGAAGCGGATATCTGTATCAGCTTAATGAATGGCAAGGGTATGGTAATCAGATTCTGGCGCAGGATTCTTACGTCAATGTTGCATGTGAAGCCACGATTGATGTTCAAACCCGTGAGCTAACAGTTCACGTAGAGACTTATTACACTGGCAACAGCCCGCAAAGCACAAATAAACTAAATGTTGCTATGCTGCAAAGCAATATCAAAAGTACACAATGGGGTGGCTGGTTTAATCCCGATGCTTTGACACCTGATGGTCAATATCTGCATAAACATGTATTACGCGATATGCTCACTGACATGTGGGGTGTTGACCTTTCGCCAACAACAACGGGTACTTTTATTGACAATACATTTACATACACAATTCCGGATGATTATATTGATGTTCCTGTTCGTTTAGGTGATGTTGAAATACTCAGTTTTATAAATGAATCGGAAGTTGAAATGCCTACGGTTAATGGCACTATTCCTGTTTTAATGAATATACAATATGCTAATGACGCTGCTGTCGAAAGTATTGAACTTCCTGAAAGCGGGTGCTCATATATAACTTCTAAAACTGTAGTACAAAATACCGGCTCCACAGATATAACATCAATAACTTTTCAAATAAGTATCAACGGTGGAACACCCGAATCTTATTCCTGGACAGGTGATGCTCTGAAACCATATACAGCAATGGATGTTTATGTTCCGGCAGTCTTTTTTGATAACGGTGAAGACCAAAATGAATATGTCATCACAGTTACTGCTGTAAATGGCACAACCGATGAAAATCCTGCAAACAACACCTCTTCAGGAACCTTTGAGGGTGCAGATGAGTATGCTCTACCTGTCGGACTTCATCTTGAAACCGATGATAATGCATGGGGTACAACCTGGGAACTACGTGATGGGCAAAATAATGTTATTCAGTCTGGTGATAGTTATGGAAACAACTCTACATATAATATTTCTCTGAGTGCAGATGCCGGATGTTATTCATTTATTATGAAAGATTCTGACGGATTCTTCTTTGGAAGTTATTCATTGACTGATGGTGATAATAATGTTATCGTATCAGTTAATGGTGCCTTTGGAAATATAAAGACAACTGCATTCGCTCTCCCGTTTTATACACCAACTGCAGGAATAGGTTCAAGCACCTCAATACTTTGTGAGGGTGGTACGGTTCAGTTTTCTGACGCTTCCACAGGAGGAGCCACTTCCTGGAACTGGACTTTCGAAGGCGGCGATCCTCCAACCAGCACTGAAAAGAATCCTGAAGTAGTATATTACAATCCCGGCACTTATGATGTTAGCCTGGAGGTTTCAAATTCATTTGGTTCGGATGAAATTACACTTGAAGATTATATTTCAGTCTATTCACTTTCGTATGGAAACAGAGCCCTTGAATTTAACGGCATTGATAATTATGTTGAAGCTACTGATGAGAGCGCCTTTGATATTCAGGATGAAATAACTCTTGAGTGTTGGTTTAAGCCTGGCTCCTTAAGTGGGATGCAGGGTCTTATGTCGAAAAACTACGGTAATAATGCTCATCCCTACCAGGTTAGACTTGTTGATAATGAAATTGTTTTTGGTTTTTATAGTAATACTATTGGCTGGCAATCCATCCAGACCTACGGAGCAAATCTTACCGTAGGGCAATGGTCTCATATCGCAGCAGTTTATAATATGAGCACAATGAAGATTTATGTCAATGGCGTCCAAAA